>CAYGKX010000135.1:0-9734 GCA_964350225.1 uncultured Rhodospirillaceae bacterium
GCTCGGCCACGGCGGCTTTGGCATCACCTATCTGGCGGCGGACGAGAATCTCGGCATCGATGTCGCGATCAAGGAGTATTTGCCCGCCGAATTCGCCGTGCGGCAGGGGGGGCAGACCGTCCGTCCCCGCTCGACTGGCGATACCGAGGACTACCAGTGGGGTCTCGATCGCTTCATGCAGGAAGCGCAGACCCTCGCCCTGTTCCGCCACCCGTCCATCGTGCCGGTGTTCCGCTTTTTCCGCGAGAACGGCACCGCCTACATGGTCATGGAGTACCAGAAGGGCGACAGCCTCGCGAGCCTGATGCGCAAGCATCGCGGGGAGTTCACCGAGGATGACCTGATGGCGCTGGTGCGCCCGGTCCTCGAAGGCCTCGCCGAGGTGCACAAGGCCGGCTATCTCCATCGCGATGTCAAGCCGGGCAACATCTTCATCCGGGCGAACGGCTCGCCGGTGCTGCTCGACTTCGGCGCTGCGCGGTCGGCCGTCGGCCGGAAAAGTAAGAACCTCACCAGCATCGTCACGCCGGGCTATGCCCCGCTGGAACAGTATTTCGCCGATGGGAACCAGGGTCCCTGGACCGATATCTATTCCCTGGCGGCGATCCTGTATCAGGCCGTCGTCGGCCGTATTCCGCCAGAGGCACCGGCGCGGGTGAAGAAGGACCCGATCACGCCGGCGGCCGAAGCAGCGAAAGGCAAGTTCAGCGCACCGTTCCTGGCCGCCATCGACCAGGCGCTCGAGGTGGAAGAGGAAGACCGGCCGCAGACGACCGATGACTGGCTCGCCATGCTCACCGGCGAGATTCCTGCCGCCCCCCCCGCTGCGGCGGATGCCGGGGATGTGCTGGAACCGCCGCCCGACGCGACAATCATCGCAGGCGGCTTGGCGGCCGGCGGGGCGGGGGCCGGAGCATCTGGCGGCGAGGAAGGCCAGCCGCTTGGCGCACCTGCCGACGACGACAGACCCGCTCCCTCCTTTCGTCGCCCGGCAGCCACGGTTTCGGCCGACGGTCCCGGTGCTCCGTCCGGCACGATTGTCGCCGGGGCGGGTCGCGGCGCCGGGGCGAGCGGCGGCGGCCAGCCGCCCGCGGATCCGCCGGCCTCGGAATTGCCACGCCGGAAGGGCGGAGGCCTCAAGGTGGCGGCCATTGCCGTTGCTGTGGTGTTTCTGCTCGGCCTCAGCGGCGCCGGCGCCTGGCTGGTCCTCAACAACCAGGAACAGACCGATCTGGCGGAAAAGCGCCGGCTCGAGGAAATCGCCCGGCGCAAGGCGGAAGAGGAGGCCAAGCGTAAGGCCGAGGAGGTCGCCCGGCGCCAGGCCGAAGAGGAGGCCCGACGCAAGGCAGAGGAAGAAGCCAAGCGCAAGGCGGGTGAAGAGGCCAAGCGCAAGGCCGAAGAGGAAGCCCGGCGCAAGGCGCAGGAAGAGGCTCGGCGGAAAGCCGAGGAAGAAGCGCGCCGGAAGGCTGCCGAGGCAAAGCGCCAGGCAGAGGAGGCCGCCCGCCGCAAGGCCGAGGAAGAGGCGAAGCGGAAAGCCGAGGCGGAGGCCAAGCGGAAGGCTGAAGAGGAGGCCCGGCGCAAGGCCGAGGAAGAGCGACGGCGCAAGCTCGAGGAAGCGAGGCAGAACGAATCGGAACGCGAGCGGCAGCGTCGTCTCGAGGAAGAACGCCGGAAGGCGGAAGAGGAGCGCAAGCGTGCGCAGGATGAGGCGCGCCGCAAGGCCGAGGAAGAACGACGCAAGGCCGCCGAGGAAGCCCGCCGCAAGGAACAGGAAGAGGCGCGCCGAAAACAGCAGGAAGAAGCGCGTCGCAAGGCCGAGGAAGAACGGCGCCGCAAGGAGGCAGAGGCGCGACGCAACAACAATAACAACAAGGGGGGCGTAAGTTGCCCGGGCTCGCTGGGGCGCCTGAACGGTCTCTACGCTTCGCGCCGCGAATGCTTCTTCGTCTACCGCGTTTTCTCGAACGCGTTGACGACCGGCTCCACCGGATCGACCAGCCAATGGCGCAATTCGCGCTCGGGCAATCGGGGAACACTGACGATTCTCAGCTCATTCCAGCGTTCCGACGGCATTTATTGCCGTCGGTTCCAGCAGACCATCATCACCGGCCGCGGCGTTTCGCGCCGGGCAGTGGGCACGGCCTGCCTGTTCAACAGCCGGTGGCGGATCACGGGCGGCTGAGGCGTCGTATCATCCCCGTGGCGGTATGGACGGAAGGCTTGCAGCCACGTTCGAGGTTGCGGAAAATCGCGGTCTTCGGCAAATCACGGTGTTTGACGGGCAAATCCCGGCCGCACCGTGCGGTATGTCGGACCGGACCTAGACAGGAGTAATTCGATGCGCAAGGGACCCGACGGCAAGACGATCCGTCCTGACAGCCCGCAGCGTGACGGGGCGACCCGCAAGGTGGCAAAACGCTCGATCCTCGATCGCATGGCGGCAGCGGACGATGACGATCCCGAGGCGACACGCCTTGCCGGAGACAGTGGTCGGACGGCCCCGCCGCCGCCGCGCAGCCAGTCCCCGGACGCGACGGTCTACAGCGACGGACCCTCCGGCCCGGCCCGGCGCAGCGACGCGCCGACAAGCTCGCCGGATCGACCCGGACCGACCGAGCCGGCAGTACGGGGGGCCGACGTCCCCAAGCAGGACGGAGCGTCGGATGCGCCGGCGGAAGAAGAGACGGCCGCGCCTGCCCAGGCTCCCTCATCGGAACGCGCATCGATCTCGCGCGACCCGAACGTCACGCAGGTCTACCGTCCGCGTGCGACGGCCGCGTCCGGTACGCCGGAAGCGGATGTCGGCGATGGCGGGGGAGGTGGCTCGCGCATCGGGACGATAGACGATCCGGTGGTCGGCTGGCTGGTCGTGATCGAAGGGCCGGGTCGGGGGGCCGCCTTGCCGATCGGCTACGGCAACAACCGTGTCGGCCGGTCCGCGACGGAAGACATTATTCTCGACTTCGGCGACGGCCAGATATCCCGGGAGAACCACGCCATCATCACCTATGACGGCAAGCACCGGCGTTTCTATATCCAGCAGGGCGCGGGTCGGAACCTGACCCATGTCGACGACGAACTGGTGATGGTCCCGGTCGAAATGAAGGGCGGCGAGACAGTCTCCATGGGCGACACCAAAGTGCGCTTCGTGCCCTTTTGCGGGGCTGACTTCGACTGGTACGACGCATGATTCCAGGGCGGCAATTCGCCGCTCTGCAGATCCAGGGCGCGCGGCCCTATCAAGAAGACGATTTCGGCTGCGTGAACGACCTCAAGCCAGAGGACGCGCGCCCGACGGATCTGCTGGTGGTTCTGGCGGACGGGATGGGCGGCCACGCGGGCGGCGCCCATGCGAGCCGTGTCGCCGTGCGGCAGTTCATAGCGAGCTATCGACGCAACACGATCGACATCGTCGACCGGTTCGAGAAGGCGTTGGTCGACGCCAACGACGCCATCCGGAAAGAGGCCCGGGAGCAGCCGAAGCTGCAGGGAATGGGCTGCACGCTCGTCGGCGTCTCCTTCACCGAGGAGGGAGTGGTCTGGGTCAGTGTGGGCGACTCGCCTTTCTGGCGGGTCCGGGACGGTGAGATCAAGCAGCTTAACGCTGATCATTCGATGGCGCCCGTCATCGCGATGAAGGTGTCCAACGGCGAGATTAGCCGCGAGGAGGCGGCCCTGCACCCCCAGCGCAACGCGCTGCGCTCGGCCCTCGTCGGCGAGCCGATTCCCCAGACCGATCTGCGGGAGACGCCGATCCGTGTGCGCGACGGCGACCGGTTTATCCTCGCGAGCGATGGTCTGCAGACCCTTCACGACGAGGAGATCGCCGAGATCGTTCGGCGGGACGCAGACGCCCTCGACCTCGCGCGGGACCTGGTCGACGCGGTCGAGGCGAAGAACCGGCGCGGACAGGACAATACGACCGTCATCGTGATTTCGCCGACCTTGATCGGCGAGGCGACGCCGGTCGTCGACTGGACACGGTAGGTCCGATGCCGGCCGCCGATGGCCCGACCCATGCCTGGGACCCCGATGTCTACCTGAATTTCGCTGCTCCCCGCCTGCGCCCGGCGCTCGATCTCATGGACGCGACGGCACGCGTCGAGGATTTCGACCCGGGGCGCATCGTCGATCTGGGCTGCGGACCCGGCGGCATCACGCGGCGCCTCGCGCGCCGCTGGCCCGCCGCCAGCGTCGCCGGTATCGACGGCGACGCAGCCATGCTGGAGAAGGCCCGCGCCAACACCGAGAAGGGCGATCCCGAGGTCGACTTCCGGCTCGCGGACATCGACGAATGGGCCGCTACGGGGCCGGCCGAATACGATCTGATCTACAGCAACGCGGCGCTGCACTGGCTTGGCGACCACGAGGCGTTGTTCCGCGGTCTCGCCCGCCGCCTCGCACCGGCCGGCATCCTCGCCGTGCAGATGCCCGACAATGCCGCCCGGCCGAGCCACACGTCGATCGACGAGGTGTTGTCGGAACGCTGGCCCGATCTTGTCATCCCAGGTCCCCGGGTCCGGCGCCTGTCGGAACCCGAGGCCTATCTATTGTGGCTCGAGGCCGAGGGCTGCGTCGTCGAGACATGGAAGACGGAATACCGCCATATCCTGAGCGGTCCGGACCCGGTCGTCGCCTGGACGCGGGGCTCCGCCCTGGGACCGATCCTCGCGGCCTTGCCCGCCGACCAGCATGCGGCCTTCCTCGAAGCCTATGCCGCTCGTCTTGCGCACGCCTATCCCCCGATGCCCGACGGGCGGACGGTCTTTCCCTTTCGCCGCTTCTTCCTGATTGCCCGGCGCCGGGTTTCTGACTAGCGACATCGCGACCAGCGTTCCTACGGCGCCGTACTGTCGCCGCATTGCTGCGTCAGCAACGCGTCCCGTACGCCGGTTTTTCGTTGCCTCGCCTACCGCTGGGACCTAGCCTTGCCGCGTTCGGGCCGCCCCGATCAGAGCCGGGTGCGGAACAACGGGACGGGAACGGGACAGTCTGCGGAATCGGAGCCGCGTGCATATGAAGTTGGAGACTGCCTTTGCCTCCCACCGGGGCGGACGCGACGAACAGCAGGATCGTGTCGCGGTCCTCGCCGCGCCGGAGGGCGATGCCCGCCTCCTGGTCGTCGCGGACGGAATGGGCGGCCATGCCGGCGGCAGCATTGCCGCGCAGGCCGTCGTCGATGCGGCGGAGGCTGCCTGGAAACGGTTCGACAGCAGATCGGGCGACCCGAAGACCCTCCTGACGGACATGCTGACCTCCGCCCACGCGGCGATCAATGCGGCGGGTGAGGAAAAAGGTCTCGCGCCGCGCAGCACCTGCATCGCGCTTTATCTCGACGGCGCGCGGGCGGTCTGGACCCATGTCGGGGATAGCCGGCTCTACCGATTTCGCGCGGGCCGGCTGGCCGAACGCACGCGCGACCACTCGGTCGTCCAGATGCTGCTCGACATGGGCAAGATCACCGAAGAGGAGATGGGCACCCATCCGGACCAGAACCGGCTGACCCAGAGCCTCGGGGGCGAGACCGCGCCGGAGGCCGATTTCGGCGAGGCCGACCTGCAGGCCGGCGACAGCTTCGTCCTGTGCAGCGACGGGCTGTGGGAAATGGTGTCGCCGGAAGAAATGGCCGCAGGCGTGGCGAACGAGCCGCTGCCCAAGCTGGCCGATCAGTTGCCCACGGTTGCCTTCGAGCGGGCCGGCGCCCGGAGCGACAACATCTCCATCGCGATTGCCAGGGTCGGGCCTCTGCCGGCCGCCGCCGCGGCGGCGTCTCCGTCCCGATTTCCCGAGAAACGCGGTTCCCGGCGCCGGCTCGCCTGGGGAACGGCGCTTGTGCTCGTCCTCGCGGGCGTCGGCGGGGTCGTGGCGCTGACCCAGTTTGGCGGCCCGAACAGTTCGGAGACCAAGGCGCCGTTGCCAACGGATACCGGCAGCGGCGGCAAGACCAACCCGACACCAACCCCCAAGCCTGCTCCCACACCAACGCCGCCGACGCGGACGCCCGATCAGGTCCCAAAGTCTGACCCGGCCCCAAAGTCCGACCCGGCCCCAAAGTCCGACCCGACACCGGCGCCGAAACCCGATCCGTCGCCAACACCTAAGACGTCGCCGGCCCCAAAGACCGCTCCTGGACCGGGCGGCGACACGCCTCAGGGGACGGCCCCCTCGACCGGCCCCAAGACCGACCCGAAGCCGGACCCCAACACGCCCCCCGGGACCCAGCCGAAAACCGTTCCCGGGCCGGATGACACGAAGGATACCTCACCGGCGCCCCGCCCGTCCGAGACGCCTCCCGACAAATCCGACGCGCCCAACCCGGAGCAGAAAACGCCGTCGGCGAGCACGCCTCCGGCGACAACCCCACCGGCCACGTCTCCGCCGGCCACGTCGCCACCGGACACATCGCCACCGGCCACGTCTCCACCCGGCGAAAGGGCACCGGCGCCGAAGGGGCCCACCGAGTCTCAGGACGCGACCAAGAAGCCCGACGGAGGCGCAACGCCTTCGGACAAGCCGGCCGACGAAGCCCGATGATCGTCCGTCTGCTGTCGAGGCTTCCCCGTGCCGCGGCGCCGCTCGTCGCGCTGCTGCTCGTCGCGGCCGGATGCGAACAGGGCTTCGACCTGGCCAAGGTCGACCGCAGTGTCGTGCGTGTGCAGCATCTGTTCATCTACGAGGGCAAGGAACTCCTCGGCGGCCACGGGACAGGCTTCGTCCTCACCCGGGACGGCTATGTCGTCACCAGCCATGACGTGGTGAGTGTCGAATCCAAGCTGCCCAAGGGGCTCAAGAGCGTCCGGATTTTCATTCCCGACGGCAGCTGGAGCAAGCGGCTGACCGCGCGCGTCGTCTGGTCGTCGAAATCGATGGACCTCGCCATCCTGCGCGTCCCGGGCCTGAAGCGGGAACCGGTAACCTTGTCGGCGGCGCCGATATCCTCGTCGCCCCTCAAGGGCGATGTGGTCTATGCAATCGGCTTCCCCGGCGCAGGCGACAGCACGGGCAGCCAGGCGGCGCTGGAATCGACCTTTACCAGCGGGGTCGTCGGCAAGGTGTCGCGCGGTCGGGGACAGCGCGGCGGAGCCGAGCGGCTGATCGTCCAGCATACGGCGAACATCAATCCGGGTAATTCCGGCGGCCCGCTTTTCAACCAGTGCAACCAGGTGGTCGCGATCAATACCTTCGCGGCGACCAGCGTTTTCAAGATCACCAAGGGGCCTGAGGGAGAGTATGTCGCCCACGGAGCGGCCGTCTCGGGCGTTTACTATTCGGCTCATATCTCGGCGTTGATCGAGGTGCTGAACTCCGTACCAGAGCTCAAGGGCGTCAAATACAGCGCCTCGACCAGCCCTTGCGAGCCGCCGAGCGGCATCCCAATGGAGATGTACATCGCCGCCGGTGCGATCGGCCTGCTGGCGCTGATATCGCTCCTGCTCGCGACCATGCGCAAACGCGCGCCGCGCGAGGTGGTCAAGGTCGTCGAGACCTACAGCCAGTGGATCCGCCGCCGCAGCGGGGAGCATAACCGCAAGCGGTCCGGCGTGCCGACCATGGCGCCGGGCGGGCCCGGGGGCGGGGCCGACCTGCCGCCGCCGGAACTGGACGACGGATGGTTGTTCCAGGGCCAGGACGTGAAGGGCAATCCCGTCCGGTTGGTCGTGGGGCAGACGGAGTTGGAGATGGCCAGCAAGGGCACCGACAAGGGGCTCATCTTCGGCCGCAGCAATGCCCTGGCCAGCAAGATTCTCTCGGACGGCAGCGTTTCCCGCCGTCATGCACGGCTCGTGCTCGACAAGGACGGCCTGTCGATCGAGGACCTGAATTCGACCTACGGCACCAAGGTAAACGGCGCGAAGCTCGCTCCCTATACGGCCGAAAGGGTCAAGGAGGGAGACAAGCTCATGCTGGGCGACGTAAAACTTACTTTGACGAAGAAATAGATAACGTGCAGTCCTGAACAGGTGTGGGCAGTTCGGGTGGAGAGTCGGAGAGGGTCATGAGACAGAAGTTCGGATGGCTTGCCGCGGCAGCCGTGGCGGTCTGCGGCGTCCTGGCGGTATCGGCCGGAACGCCGGCGCCCGCGCGGGCCCAAAAGCTCGATGTCGAGACGCTGGACAAGAGCGTCGTGCGCATCTTCGTCATCTATTACCGCGGCGGACAGCGCTTCAAGGGCGGTTCCGGAACGGGTTTCGTGGTCAACGGCGAATATGTCGTGACCAACGACCATGTCGTTTCGATGAAGGACAACAACACCAACCGTCCGATCCCGGTCTCGGGCGACATCCGGCGGCGGATCGTCGTCCCCGACGGGTCCTTCCAGAATCTGCGAGAAGCCGAACTCGTCTGGAACGCGCCGGAACTCGATCTTGCCGTCATCAAGGTCAAGGGGCTGCAGCGCCCGGCGGTCAAGATCTCCGGCGTTGCCTTCAAGAGCCACCCTAAGAAGGGCGATAACGTCGTCGCCATCGGCTATCCCGGTGCCTCGGACAGCGTCCTGCGCTCCCGGACCGCCGCGCTCGAATCGACCTTCACCAGCGGCGTCGTCGGCAAGGTTGTTGAGGCCGGCATCGGTGGCCGGGTCCGGCCGATCATCCAGCACAGTGCGGCGATCAATCCGGGCAATTCCGGCGGGCCGCTCTTCAACATGTGCGGGCAGGTGATCGGCGTGAACACCTTCACGACCCGCTCCCGCTTTCAGCTGATGCGGGACAAGAACGGCAACCAGATCGCCATCGGCGCAGCCGTCGCGGGCCATTTCTTCTCTCCGCATATCGTGAATTTCCTGCGGTCCCAGAAGTCGGTGCCGGCGCTGCAGGCGGTCCAGCCGGCGGTCGTGACGGTGCCCTGCGTGCCGCCTGCCGGGGGGACGACGGTTACCAATATCGTCAATTCGATCCCGATCTGGGTCTATCCGGTCATTGCCCTTTTCGCGATCGTCGCCCTGACGGCGCTTTTCCTCGCCTTGCGCCGGCGGCGCGAGGTCGTCGGGGTGGTCGAAAGCTACAGCGCGTGGATCCGCCGCAAGGGGCACGAGCCAGGGACGCCGCGTACCGGTATACCGGGCCGGACGCCGCCGAGCGGCAGCGGGCCCGCCACCCAGTCGCCCGCCACCCAGTCGCCAGCCACCGTGGCGCCTGCCGCCGCGGCCGCCGCCGCCGGGGCCGCCGGGGCCGCCAGCTATGTCCTGACGGGAACCGACCCGGATGGCCAGGCCGTGCGCATCGACGTGACGGCGGACGAACTGGCTGCGGCCTCGCAGAGTTCCGAGAAGGGGCTGGTCTTCGGCCGGTCAAAGACGCTGGCGGACAAGGTCCTGGCGGATCCCAGCGTCTCGCGCCGGCATGCGAAGCTGACATTGACCGACCAGGGCCTCTTCCTGGAGGACCTGAATTCCGCCTATGGCACGGCGATCAACGGAGAGGCGATCGAAGCCTTCCAGGCCTCGCCGGTCGTCGCGGGCGCCGTCCTGCGCTTCGGCCAGTTGGAGCTGAACCTCTCCGACGGCTAAAGCGTGACGCCGTCCGGTTCGCAGCCAAATGCATCGCGGCCCGGTCCGTTGGACCGGGTCGCGGTCTCGTCTCTCTGAAAGGAAAATCGAATATTGGACAAATAAACTGCCGAGTAACCATATTTATGATATTGTAAACGAACGCTATGTGCCCATACATGAGGGGCCCATACATGAGGGGAGGTCCAAGGAACCCCTCCTCGCCGGCCGATCGGGGCACGGAAGA
>CAYGKX010000136.1:0-811 GCA_964350225.1 uncultured Rhodospirillaceae bacterium
ACCAATCCGGCTCACCAATCCGGCTCACCAATCCGGCTCACCAATCCGGCTCACCCCGCCATCGTCAGCCCGCCGGACACGCTGATGACCTGGCCGGTGATGTAGGACGCCTCGTCGGAGGCCAGGAAGGCAACGATGCCGGGAAGGTCTTCGGGCTGGGCGATGCGGCGAAGGGGAATGGACTTCTCGAGCGCCGCGTGGACTTTCTGTCCGGCCTCGCCCTCGCCGATGAAGCCGTGGAAGAGGGCGGTATCGGCCGGTCCCGGGCTCACGCAGTTCACCAGTATGCCGTGGCGCGCCATCTCGCGGGCCATCGTCTTGGTGAAGGCGATGATGCCGCCCTTGCAGGCCGAATAGACGCTTTCGCCCGAGGAGCCGACCCGGCCGGCGTCCGACGCGATGTTGACGACCCGGCCGCTGCCCTGGGCGACCATGTGCGGCAGGACAGCATGATGCATGTTGATCGGGCCCCTGAGGTTTACTGCGATCACCTGGTCCCAGAAGGCGGGGTCTGTGTCGAGGAAGAGGGCGAAGCGGTCCCATCCGGCATTGTTCACGAGGATATCGATGCCGCCCGCCTTGCCATTGAAGTCGGCGATGTTGGCCTGGATCGCCTCATGGTCGGTAATGTCGACGGCATAGCCGGCGCAGGCCGCTTCCGCCGACATGGCGATCTCCCCGGCCGCCTCCAGCGCGTCGGAATCGCGGTCGAACAGGCCCAGGATGCATCCTTCTTCCGCGAAGCGGCGGGTCAGGGCACGGCCGAAGCCGCCGCCCGCGCCGGTAATGACGACCTTCTTGCCCTTCAGGC
>CAYGKX010000136.1:821-4665 GCA_964350225.1 uncultured Rhodospirillaceae bacterium
AAGCTTGGCTTGCGCTTTTCCTTCCAGCTTGCGAGGCCTTCCTTGGCTTCCCCGTCCCAGCCGAGGAACTCCATGGCGAGGGACGCGTCGAATGCAGGCCCCATCTGCCGCAGCCAGTTGTTGAGGGCGAGCTTGGTGAACCGGATCGCCGTCTGCGCACCACCCGCGAGCTTGGTTGCGACCCGGAGCGCCTCCGTCTCCAGCGCCTCCGCGTCGTCGACGCAGAGCGAGACGAGGCCGATCCGTTCCGCCTCTTCGCCCGACAGGGAATCGCAGGTCAGGAGGTAGTATTTCGCCTTGGCCATGCCGCAGAGGAGGGGCCAGACGATGACCGAATGGTCGCCGGCGGCGACGCCCAGCCGTGTATGACCGTCGACGATCTTTGCGTCGCGCGTCGCGATGGTGATGTCGCAGACCAGCCCGGCGGCGAGACCCGCGCCGACCGCGGCCTTGTCGATCGCCGCCACGATCGGTTTCGAACAGTTGATGACGTTATAGACGATGTCCCGTGCTTCCCGGAAGACGCGGAGGCGGTAGTCGTAGTCCTCGATCAGGGACTGGATCATCCCGAAATCGGCACCCGCCGAGAATCCGGCTTCCGTCCCGGTAAGGATGACCGCATTGGCTTCCGGGTCGCGGTCGACGAGAGGCCAGACGGTCGCAAGTTCTTCATGCAACCGTGCGTCCGCGGCGTTTGCCGGACCGACACCCGTCATCGTAATCCGAAGCACGCCCTCTGCCGGATAGTCGAACCGGAGTCTTTCATACTCGGCGTAAAGTGACACGGTCATCGCGGTCTTCCTTTATCCAGGCGGTCACCTCGACGCATGGCCGGAACGGATCAGTTGCCTTTCTTCGCGTCCTTCGAGCTGTCCTTCTTCTGGTCGGTCTTCTTCGGCGCTGGCGGTGGGGGCGGGGGCGGCAAGGGGCATTTGCGCCGGGCCACGATCGAGCAGGCAATGTCCCAGGTATCGAGCGCAACTTCCGTCTTCTTTTCGAGCCGCTCCCGCACTTCACGCTTGCACATTTGAATGGCGGGCCGGTCGGCCTCCTCCTGCCGCACGGCCCGGGCGAGGACCCGGATGTCGCCCATCGGCGTCTCTATGGTCTTGGTGCAGCCGTAATAGACCTTCTTCGCCTCGTCGTAACAGTTGCTGTCGATCTTCGTCCGGTGGACTTCGAGCTTGGGACGGGCGACGGCGGTCGCGACCCTGCCGCCCGATCCGCCGAGAAACCATTTCGCGCGCAGTTCCTTGAGATCGCCACCTTTCAGATCGCCGTAATAGGCACGACCGGTCCAGAACTTGTGACCGACGACGATCGGTTTCTTCCGCTCTGCGTAGCTGCACATGTCGCCGACACCAGCGAGCGGCGCGCTGACCGGGTCCGGTTTCGGGGGCGGCGGGCGATCGCCGCCGCCCGATCCGCAGGCGGCGAGGGCGAGACAGACAGGCAGGGCGGCGAGGGCGGTCAGGCGGGACATAGGACGGCTCCGAAGGTCACGACCCGACAGTATTAGCCGCCGGGCGCCCCGGCACGCAACCTGCGCAAGAGGGAGTGGATCAGGGCTTCGGCGGTGGCTTCTTCGCCGGCGGCGCGGGTGCGTTCATCGCTCCGTATTTCCGGGTCATTTGCTCGATCACCGCGTTTGTCGACCGGCTGCGGCGTCCCGCCAGGGTGCCGAAATAGATGCGCAGCCGGACCACGGCGCGGCCATAGGCGCGGGGCGGTTCGTAGGTGTAGTAGGGAAAGGGGTAGGGGGAAGGATAGAGCCGGGCGCGCGGATAACGGTAGTAGTAGGGATAGGGCGGGCCGAAGAACGGGTCGGGATAGACACCCCCGCGAAAGCGGTCGACGATCACGTCGGTCCGGCGCTCCTCCACAGTGAAGTTCGGGATGGCGCGCTTGCGGGCAAGTTCGGCGGCCCGCCAGAGCGCGAGATCGGTCGCGAGGTCGATGGACGCCTTGGTATAGGGGCCCCGATATGAGGCCGAGACGGGAAGCCGCCGAAGCGGAGCGACATAGCTGACCTCCATGCGCGCCCCGTCGATCTCCTTTTCCTCGTAGCCGTAACGACCCTTCGTTTCCGAGACCGGCGACAGCAGCGGCGGCGGCGGTGCCTTGGGGCCGCAGGCGGCAAGCAAGGAAAGCGCGATCAGCCCGACCCCGGCGCACCGGGCAATACTGGCGAAGCTCGGGGTCGGTCCCTGTGACATCGTCATCCGTCCACGTTAGGCTGTCGCAGTCTATACGGCCCGAACGTCCATTCCCATCGCCACCGTGCCACCCATGGCTGAAACGTCAATTTCCAGCGCGTGGAAGCGCCACGCCCTTCTCTCCGTCGCAGAGATGTATGCCGCCGACAAGGCGGCGATCGCGGGCGGCGTGCCGGGCGCTACCCTGATGGACAATGCCGGGCGGGCCATCGCGCGGGAAATCCTGATGCGCTGGAAGGCCCGGCCGACCCTGGTTCTGTGCGGGCCTGGCAACAACGGGGGCGACGGTTTTGTCGTGGCGCGCGAACTCGTCGCGGCGGGCTGGCCCGTTCACTTGGCGCTACTTGGCGATGTGGAGCGGCTGAAGGGGGACGCGGCCTGGGCGGCGGGCACCTGGACGGGCGCCATCGAACCGCTAGACCCGGGCCGGGCCGCGGGCGCGGGACTGGTCGTGGACGCGCTTTTCGGGGCCGGGCTCGATCGCCCGATCGAGGGGCCGGCGCGTGAGATGATCGAGACTGTCGCGAAGGCCGACACTCGTGTCGTCGCCGTGGACGTGCCGAGCGGCGTGTCCGGGGACAGCGGTGCTGTCCTGGGGGTGTCCGCACCGGCGGACGTGACCGTGACGTTCTTCCGGCCCAAGCCGGGCCACCTGATGTATCCCGGGCGGGGACTGTGCGGCGATCTGGTCGTCGCGGATATCGGCATCCCCGAGACTGTCCTCGATACCCTCAAGCCGGCCCAGGTGCGTAATCGCCCGCCGGTCTGGCGCGGCCGACTGCATGACGCCGCGCCAGGTGACCACAAGTATTCGCGCGGCCACCCGGGCGTCGTCGCAGGACCCATGACGGGCGCGGCGCGCCTGGCCGCGACCGCCGCCTACCGGGCCGGGGCGGGGATGGTGACGGTCCTGTGCCCGGCGCCGTTCGAAACGGCATTCGCCGCCGCCCCCGCCGCGCTGGTGCTGGCGGAAACGGCGTCGCCGGACGCGTTGCCAGAGGCGTCGGCGTCCCGGCGCTTGTCGGCTCTCGCGGTGGGACCGGGGCTTGGCCGGTCGCCGTCCAGCACGGCCTGGGTAGAGGCGGCTCTGGGCACCGGTCTGCCCATCGTCGTCGATGCGGACGGGCTGTCTGCCTTCGCCGACAATCCCCGCAGGCTGTTCGCAGCGCTCGAAGGTCGCGCCGCCGTCTTGACGCCCCATGAAGGTGAGTTCGGCCGTCTCTTCGACCTGCCGGGCGACAAGCTGTCCCGGGCACGGGCGGCCGCGGCGCAAAGCGGTGCGGTCGTGCTGCTGAAGGGCGCCGATACAGTCGTCGCGGCTCCTGACGGCCGGGCCGCGATCAACGACAATGCGCCGTCCTGGCTGGCGACGGCGGGTGCCGGCGACGTCCTTTCCGGGACCATCGCCGCGCTCCTCGCCCAGGGTACGCCTCCCTTCGAGGCGGCGTGCGCGGGGGCCTGGCTCACCGGGAACGCGGCCGCGCGGCTCGGTCCGGGGATGATCGCGGACGATCTCGCCGCCGCCTTGTGGGAATCGCGCGCGCGTCTCGTTTCCCGGGCCTGACATTTGCGTCCTCCCGCCGTAAAGTGCGGCGCCTTTATCGTGGGAGGACGTTACTGAAGATGGC
>CAYGKX010000136.1:4675-8058 GCA_964350225.1 uncultured Rhodospirillaceae bacterium
CGCACCGCCGCTGGCGGCGAAAGGAGCGGGTCCAACGACCCGAGCGACATTCTACGCGCCCTGGAAAAGCGCGCCCTCTGGCTCTCCTCCTGGACGATCCACAATGCAAACAACGTACGGCCGAGCCGCGACGGCCTGAAAGTCGGCGGCCATCAGGCGTCGAGCGCGTCGGTCGCGACCCTCATGACGGCCCTCTACATGAATGTCCTCCGCCCGGAGGACCGGGTCGCGGTCAAGCCGCATGCCAGCCCGGTCTTTCACGCCCTGCAGTATCTTCTCGGCCATCAGACCCAGGAGAAGCTGGAGGATTTCCGGGCGCTGGGCGGCGCCCAGTCCTATCCCTCGCGCACGAAGGATGTCGACGACGTCGACTTTTCCACCGGTTCCGTCGGCCTTGGCGTCGGCATGACGGTCTTCGCCTCGATGGTTCAGGATTATGTCGCGGCGAAGGGCTTCCTGCCCGAAGGCCGCGGCCTCGGCCGGATGGTCGCGATTGTCGGCGATGCGGAGCTCGACGAGGGCAACATCTACGAGGCGATGCTGGATGGCTGGAAACACGACATACGCAACGTCTGGTGTGTGATCGACTATAACCGGCAAAGCCTCGACAGCGTCGTCTCGGACAAGCTGTTCAACCGGATCGACCGCCTGTTCGAGGCGATGGACTGGCGGGTCGTCACGCTGAAATACGGCAAGAAGCTGGAAGCGGCCTTCGCCGGTCCCGGCGGCGACAAGCTGCGCGACTGGATCGACAATTGCCCCAACTCGCTCTACTCGGCGCTGACATACAAGGGCGGGGCGGGCTGGCGGGAACGGCTGAAGAAGGACTTCCCGCGGAACAAGGCCATCGCCGATCTCCTCGACCGGCACGACGATACGGAACTCCACGCGCTCATGACCAACCTGGCCGGGCACGACATGGAGACCGTGCTGGAGGCGTTCCACACGATCGACGACGACCGGCCGACGGTCTTCATCTGCTACACGGTCAAGGGGTTCGGCCTGCCCTTCGCGGGGCACAAGGACAACCATGCCGGCCTGATGAACAACGCCCAGATGGAAGGGTTCCAAAAGTCGATCGGCGTTCCGAAGGGCGATGAATGGGCGCCGCTCGCCGGATTGAACGGCACGGCCAAGGCGGTCGAGGATTATCTCGGGTCTGTGCCCTTCGCACAGGAATATCCGCGCCGCTATACGGCACCGGTCTATGACGTGCCCGACATGCTGCCGGTCGAGATTTCGGACCGTATGTCGACCCAGGAGGGTTTCGGCAAGATTCTCAACGAGCTCGGCCGCGGCAATTCGGAACTCGCCCGGCACATCGTCACGACGTCTCCCGACGTGACCGTCTCGACCAATCTCGGGCCGTGGGTGAACCGGCGCGGTATCTTCCATCGCGAGGAACGGGCCGACGTCTTCAAGGAGGAACAGGTCGTCTCGGCCCAGACCTGGCGTATGGGAACGGACGGCCAGCACATCGAACTGGGCATTGCCGAGAACAATCTCTTCACTCTGCTTGCCGCCCTTGGCCTGTCGCACGAGCTCTTCGGCGCGCGGCTGCTACCCATCGGCACTCTTTACGACCCCTTCATCCAGCGCGGCCTCGATGCCCTGGTCTATGCCTGTTACCAGGGGGCGCGTTTCATGGTCGTCGCGACGCCGTCGGGCATCACGCTCGCGCCGGAGGGCGGTGCGCATCAGTCGATCTCGACGCCCCTGATCGGCATGGGGCAGGCGGGTCTGATGAGCTACGAGCCGGCTTATGTCGACGAGCTCTCCGCCATCATGGCCTGGGGGCTGACGCACATGCAGGCGGAAGACGGCGGGTCGGTCTACCTGCGGCTCTCGACCCGGCCGGTCGACCAGCCCGACCGCGAGGTCGGGGACGACCTGCGCGGGGAGATCGTCGACGGCGCCTACTGGGCGGTGCCGCCGACGGCCAGGACAGAGATCGCCATCGCCTATTCCGGTGCCATGGCGCCGGAGGCATTGGCGGCATTCGAGGACCTGAAGGAAGATATGCCGGACGCGGCGCTCCTTGCCGTGACCTCGGCGGACAAGCTCCACGGCGACTGGCAGGCCGCCAAGAGGGATCGGCGGCGCGGCGCGACGGACGTGCGCTCTCATGTCGAGCGTCTGCTCGACAGGCTGCCGCGCTCGGCGGCGCTGGTGAGCGTCCTCGACGGCCATCCGGCGACCCTGTCCTGGATCGGCGCGGTCGGCGGGCACCGGTCCTATCCCCTCGGCGTGGAGACGTTCGGCCAATCGGGCGACCTGCCGGACCTTTACCGGGTTAACGGCATCGACGCGGACGGCATCCTCGACGCGTGCGCGCGCGCCTGTCTGGCGGCACTGGGGCGGTAGGTTTGCCGTTTCCGGAGGAAGTGTTCCGGTTTGCCCCGGCACTGAAGGACCGCATCACGCCGCCCTGGGAATCGCGCCTTCGGCTGACCCTGGCCTATTTCGACGAGCTCGATGCGCTTGCCGTGGAAGAGAACTGGCCCGAGGGCTGGCGGATGAGCCATGTCGAGCGGGAGGCGAACCGGGGCAGGGTCCTGTCGGGACGGCTTGACCGGGATCTCTGGGTCTTCGCCTACGGCTCCCTCATCTGGGATCCGGCCGTCTATGTCGACGAGATACGCCTTGCGACCCTGCAGGGTTGGCACCGGCGCTTCTGCATGCTGATTCATGGCGGGCGTGGCACCATCGACCAGCCGGGCCTGATGGCCGGCCTCGACGCGGGCGGCCACTGCGAGGGCGTGGTCTTCCGCATTCCGGCGGACATCGTCGACCGCGAGTCCGAGATCATGTGGCGGCGCGAGATGTTCGGCGGCTCCTACCGTCCGGCGTTCCTCGAGGTCGCGACACCGCAGGGGCCTGTAGAGGCGCTCGCCTTCCTCATCGACCGGGATCACGAACGTTACGTCTCCGTCCGGGACATGTCGGACGACGAAGCCGCCCGGATCATTGCCTGTGCGGTGGGCCGCAACGGAACGAACTTCGACTATCTCGACACGCTTTGTACTCATCTGGCGCTGCTGGGGCTTGAGGACACGAACATGGCGGCGCTGCATCGGCGGAGCGCGGAGATCCGGCGCGGCCTGGACCGGCCCTGAACATTCCCGGCCCGGTCCACGCGGTCTGTACCTTGCGCGCGGGGCCTTGAACGGCTAAGTCTCCCTCCTTATACAAGGGCCCGCGCCGGCAGTACCGGCCGATGGACGGTCGAGCGGGCGTGGCGGAATTGGTAGACGCGCTGGTTTTAGGTACCAGTGACGAAAGTCGTGGGGGTTCAAGTCCCTCCGCCCGCACCAGGCCACTTCTCCGGAAAGTCGAGAACCGACCTTTCGATAGGACAACGCACCCGTCGCGGTCGCGAACGG
>CAYGKX010000136.1:8068-9730 GCA_964350225.1 uncultured Rhodospirillaceae bacterium
GAAGCGCGAATTCAAGGTTGTTGTCGCCGCGAGCGACATCGACGCCAATATTGAAACCAAGCTGCAGGAGGTCGGGAAGCAGGTGAAACTGCCCGGCTTCCGTCCGGGCAAGGTGCCGACACAGGTGCTGCGCCAGCGCTTCGGCCAGTCCGTCATGGGCGAGGTTGTCGAGGAAGTGGTCGGCGAGAGCGCTTCCAAGGCCATCGAGGAGAACAACCTCCGGCCGGCGATGCAGCCGAAGATCGAGATCGACAAGTTCGACGAAGGCACGGACCTCGAGTACACGATGTCGGTCGAGCTGCTGCCGGAGTTCGAGATCACCGATCTCAAAAAGCTGAAGCTCGAGCGGCTGAAGGTCGACGTGCCGGACAGCGAGATCGACGACGCGCTCGATCGTCTCGCCGAGCAGCGCAAGGACAGCAAGCCCGCCGAGGGAAAGAAGGCCGTGAGCGGCGATGTCGTCGTCATCGACTTCGTCGGCAAGGTGGACGGAGAGGCGTTCCAGGGCGGATCGGCCGAGGGGCATCACCTGGAGCTCGGCTCCAACAGCTTCATTCCCGGCTTCGAGGAGCAGCTGACCGGCGTCAAGGCCGGTGACGAGGTCGAGGTCAAGGTCCAGTTTCCTGAGCAGTACGGCGCCCAGCATCTGGCTGGCAAGGACGCGGTCTTCGAGGTCAAGGTCCAGGAAGTGCGCGAGACCGAAGCGGCGACCATCGACGATGAGTTCGCCAAGGGCTTCGGCGAGGAAGACCTGGAGAGCCTGCGCAAGGCGATTCGCGGCCAGATCGAGCAGGAATATGGCGGCGTCACCCGGAACAAAGTGAAGCGCGACCTGCTCGACGCCCTGGCCGAGGCGCATACGTTCGACGTGCCCGAGGGGATGGTCGAGGCCGAGTTCGACATGATCTGGAAGCAGTTCGAGGAGCGCCGTAAGAGCGCACCGGAAGAACTCGACGAGGACGAGAAGGGCAAGAGCGACGACGATCTGAAGGCGGAGTATCGCGACATCGCCATCCGCCGGGTCCGGCTCGGGCTTGTGTTGTCCCAGATCGGCACGGACAACAAGATCGAGGTCCAGCAGGACGAGGTCACCCGCGCGATCATGCAGGAAGCCCAGCGCTATCCCGGCCGGGAACGCGAGGTGATGGAATATTTCCGCAAGAACGAAGAGGCCGTGAACAGCATTCGCGCGCCGATCTTCGAGGACAAGGTCGTCGATTTCCTTCTGGAGCTGGCTGACGTGTCGGAGCGGTCGGTGAAGCCGGACGAACTGGCGTCCGAACTGGGCGTCGACGAGCACGACCATGATCACGATCACGACCATGGCGCCGAGGCCAAGGGAAAGAAGAGCGACAGCGCAAAGAAGTGACTATATGAGCGGGAGGCGCCGGCCAGGCCGGCGTCGGCCCACGCTCCTCAGGAACAGGACATCACATGAAAGACCGGGATCCCGTCGATTTCTACATGAATGCCCTCGTGCCGATGGTGGTCGAGCAGACGAACCGCGGCGAGCGCGCCTACGACATCTACTCGCGCCTCCTGAAGGAGCGCATCATCTTCATCACCGGGGGGATCGAGGACCATATCTCGACCTTGATCTGTGCCCAGCTTCTGTTCCTTGAGGCGGAGAACCCGTCGAAGGATATCTCGATCTACATCAAT
>CAYGKX010000137.1:0-1484 GCA_964350225.1 uncultured Rhodospirillaceae bacterium
GAGATCGGCACGAAGGCGACGGTGTGGGCGCCGATATTGCCCAGCATGTCGACCCGATAGGCAAGGATGTGCCCCTCCGCGTCGAGGGCGAGGGCGGCATCCAGGGTCAGGTCCCGGCCCTGATAGTCCGTCAGGAAGGCTTCCGAGCGGTCGCTGGTCCATTTGACGGCCCGGCCGAGCTTCAGTGCCGCCCAGGCGACCCCGACCATTTCCGGATAGACCATCGAGCGGGTGCCGAAGCCGCCCCCGACGTCGGGGCAGACGACATGCAGCTTGTCGGGCGCGAGGCCCAGCGCCTCGGCCAGGCACAGCTTGAGCCGAAGAGAGCCCTGGCTGCCGGCGGTCAGCACCATCTCGCCGGTCCCCGGGTCCGGTTCGGCGAGCATGGAACGCGGCTCCATCTGTGCGGTGACAAGCCGGCTGGTCGGGAAGCGATGCCGGACGACATGGGCGGCGGCGTCGAAGAGCTTCGCGACCCTGGCCGCATCGCCCTCATGCTCCTCGACGCAGACGTTGCCGGGCGCTTCTTCCCAAAGGAGGGGCGCGCCCGGGGCGAGCGCGGCGTCTATGGTCGGAACCGCGTCGAGCGGCCGCCACTCGACCTCGACGGCCTCCGTAGCATCCTGGGCCGCCGCCCGGGTCTCCGCGATCACCATGGCGACCGGCTCGCCGCCGTGGCGCGCCCGGTCCGTCGGGAAAGGCAGATGGGGCAGGTCCACGACCCGTTCGGTGAAGGCGCGCTTGGTGTGGTCGAGCGCGGCGGCGGGGTTCGGGCGGTGCCGTACGCCGACATGGCCGTCGGCGACATAGTCCGCGCCGGTCAGAACGGCGAGGACACCGGGCATCGCCGCGGCGGCCGCCGTGTCGATCCCGGCAATCTCCGCATGGGGGTAGGGGGAGCGGACAAAGGCCGCCCAGACCTGGCCCGGCGCAGAGATGTCGTCGGTGTAACGACCGGCCCCGGTGATCAGTCGCCGATCCTCGACCCTGGGCAGCGGCTGCCCGATATAGCCGGTCTTCCCGCGATCGCCGGCCGGATCGCTCATTGCATGTGCAGGCCGCCGTCGACGAGGATCGACTGGCCGGTCATGAAATCGCTGTCGCTCGAGGCCAGGAACAGAAGCGCGCCAATGAGGTCTTCCGGCGTCTGGTCGCGCTTGAAGGTCCGGGCGTTGCGCGAAAACTCGAAGCTGGCCTTCAGCTTGTCCTTCTGCTCGACAATCTTCTCGCTCGCGGTGAAACCGGGGGCGAGAGAGTTGACGCAGATATTGTCCTCGCCCAGCTCCCGCGCGAGCGCCCGTGTGAAAGCGTCAACCGCGCCCTTGGAGCTCACGTAATGGATCATGTTCGGCACGCCCATGCGCACGGTCGAGGAGGAGACGTTGACGATCTTCCCGCCGCCGCGCTTCCTGAGCTCCGGTACCACGGCCTTGGCGGCGAAGAAGACGCCGCGGGCGTTCACGTCCATCACGCGGTCCCACTCG
>CAYGKX010000137.1:1494-9685 GCA_964350225.1 uncultured Rhodospirillaceae bacterium
CCGGGCGCGGTGACATTTCGCGAACCGATGAACACGATGGATGGATCGACGCCGTGGCGAAGGTAGGGCGTGGCGTGTTTCACAAGGACCCGATGCGACGTGAGGTTGACCGAAATCGAGCTGTCCCAGACCGCGTTGTCCATGGTCTCGATCGGGTCGCCAGTCCTGAAGATCCCGGCATTCGACACGAGGATATCGACGCCGCCGAAAGCCTGAACGGTCTGGTCCACCATCGCCTTGCAGGAATCGAAGGACGTGACGTCGACATGGACGCCGATGGCCTGGGCGCCGGCCTCGTTGATCGCCGCGACCGACCTGTCGGTGTCGGCGATGTCGGCGACCGTCACGCTCGCGCCCTCACGGGCCAGTGCCTCCGCATAGGCGACGCCAATGCCGACGCCGGCCCCGGTAACGATGGCGACTTTTCCGTCCAATCTGCCCACGTGTCTCTCCTCGAATGACAACAGTTTCAGTTCGCGTCCGGGCGATTGGGGGCGCCGGGCCGCGATGAAGGTCGGTTCGGTCTCGTCAGTCTGCGCGCGCCTCTCGGTCCGCCGCGTGTTTGGCTCCGCTGCGGACGGCTACGATTTCACGCAGCAGAACCAACGCGCCGAGGCCGATGCCGAAGACATCCGTCCACACCCCGAGCGACACCGCATTCGCCGGCAAGAGAAGGGAGAAACCCGCGATCCCCATGACGAGACGGGTCGGTGCGTCCATGATCCTCAGCAGATAGCCGGTCACGGCGCCGGAGATCAGCCAGATGCCGATCAGCGCCGTGGCGATTGCCAGAAGGATCGTCGGAACCGGCCCCTTGAGGAGCAGCGACGGCGCGGCGACGAAGAGGAAGGGCACGACGAAGGCGATCCAGCCGAAGCGGACGGCGGCGAAGCCCGTCGCCATGGCGTTGGTCTTGGCGAGGCTTGCCGCGGCGAAGGCCGCGATGGCCACCGGCGGCGTGATCATCGACATCATGCCGAAGTACATCACGTAGAGGTGGGCGGCCATCTTGTCGACGCCCGCTGCCTCGATCGACGGCGCGACCAGGGTCGCCAGCAGGACATAGACGCCCGCCGTCGGCATGCCCATCCCGAGGATGATGCAGATGACGGCGGCCAGGACCAGCAACAGAAACAGGTTGCCGCCCGCGACGTTCAGGAGGACCTGGGCAAGGGCGTGACCGAGGCCCGTCAGGTTCAGGATGCCGATGATAATGCCTGCACCGACGCAGATCAGAAGGATGTCGACCGATGCGGTTCCGGTCGATTTGAGGGCGTCGTAGATCGCCCGGAGCGGCATTCTGAAGCCGTCGTACCCGATGACGACGCCGGAGATGATAACGGCACCGCAGGCATACAGAGCAGCCGTTTCAGGCTGGAGGTTCAGCCAGAAGATGCCGCCGATCAGGACGACGAAGGTCAGCGGATAATGCCAGCCCATCGTCATCACGCGCCGCAACTTCGGGATGAGCGATGTATCTACCGCCTTGATGCCATGCCGGGCGGCGATCAGGTCCACCTGGATGAAGAGGGCGACGTAATAGAGGACCGCGGGCAGGAGCGCCGCGATGACGACCGCGCCGTAGGTCTCCTCGACGAAGGTCGCCAGCAGGAAGGCCGCGGCGCCCATGATCGGCGGCATGAGCTGCCCGCCGGTCGAGGCGACGGATTCGATCGCGGCCGCGAGTTTCGGTTCGAAGCCGCCCTTGCGCATGAGGGGGATCGTGATGACGCCGGTCGACACGACGTTCGAGACCGCGCTGCCCGAGATGGAGCCGAACAGGCTCGATGCGACGATGGCGATCTTGGCCGATCCGCCGCGGTAGCGGCCCATCAGCGCGACCGCCAGATCGGTGAAAAAGGTGGAGCCGCCGGAACGCGACAGGAGATTGCCAAAGAAAATGAAGGCGATCACGATCGTGCAGGCCACCGCGGTTGGCAGGCCAAGCATGCTCTGGGTGTCCCAGGTCACATAATAGATCGCGTTCTCCACTGAGGTCGGCAGGCCCTGCAGGCCCCCCGGCAGCAGGTCGGCGACCTGGGTATAGACAAGGAAGAAAACAACGATCGTGAAGAGCGCGAGCCCGGAGCTGCGCCGGAGCCCTTCGAGCGAGAGCAGGACAAGGATTGCAGCGACGATCACACCGTCCGTCGGCCGCTGGGAGCCAAGCTCCGACAATACCGTGTGCCGGACGGCGACATAGCTCCAACATGCGAGGCCGAGCGTCGCGAGGACCCAGTCGTACCAGGGAACCCGTTCCTTCGACATCTTCCGCGTGGCCCTGAAATGCAGGAAAAGGACCGGCATGGTGAGGGCGAGGATCGCCGCCAGAAACTGCTGGGTCGTGAAGGCGACGTTGAAGACGGCGCGATAGATGTCCGCCGCCCAGCCAAGCGAGCCGAGGGTCATCAGGGTGCCGAAGACGGCGAGGAGGGTGCGAGCCAGCGGGTTTGCCGGGCCCTTCGCCTCCTCGTCCGCATCCGGCCGCTTGCCCTCCGCCGTCGGGGACGGCGGGGGCGATGCAGGCTCGTTCATGTTGGGATCTCAGGCGTGGAAGACTACTTCCACAGCCCCTTCTCCTTGTAGAACTTGATGGCGCCAGGGTGGTACTTCACCGGGCCCAGGTCGGTGACCATCTTGTCCTGGGCGAATCCGGCCATCGGTCGGAAGGCGGCCATCATGTCCTTGCGGTTGCCCCACATGGCCTCGGCGACCTTGTAGACGGCGTCGTCGGATACCTTGGCGCTGGTCAGGACCAGATAGGGATAGGCCATGACGTAGGTCGGCTCCACGATACCGGCCAGGCGCTTGCCCGGATTGACCTTGAGGGCGTAGGCGACCGGCACGTATTTCCGCATCCGCTCCACGGCCGCCGGGGACGGGTCGATCGGAAGCGCCCGGATGCCGCCGACCTGCGCATCGATCTGAAGGACCTTGCCGGACCCGACCGCGAAGAAGAAGACGTCGGCCTTGCCGGCGGCGAAATCGTTCGCGTTGCTGATGATGCTCGCGACCTTGACGGTGTTGACGTCCTTGTAGGTCATGTTGGCGTTGGCCAACTGGCCGTCCATCAGAACCTTCAGCGTCCGCGCCGCGGCGAAGACACCGGGCACCCGCTTGCCCTTGAGGTCGGAGATCGACTTGATGGGCGAATCCTTGCGCGTGAAGATCGCCACGCGCAGTGGCAGCATCACGCTGACGGCGCGGATGTTCTCCTGCTTCCGCCCGTCATAGGCGCCGGTGCCGGTGACCGCGTAGCGGGTCTCGAGCGCATTGGCGAGGGCGAACTGCAGTTCGCCCTTGTTGACGGCCGGGACGTAAACGCCGCTGCCGCCATAGGGGCGGACCAGCATGCGCAGGCCGGATTTGCTGACGACCTTTGCGATCGCGGCACCGGCGGAATAGGTGAAGCCGCCCTGCTTGGACGTGCCCATGCCCACGACCTGCGCCTGGGCGGTGCCAGCGGCGAGGATCAGTCCGGCGGACGCGAGCGTGATTGGTTTCAACATCGAAATTGCCTCCCTAGGGTGATTGTCTGCGTTTCTTGGGCCCTTTGACCGGCCATTTTTGGCGACTGCTCTCCGGCCAAAGCGTTCCGGGTGCGCCGGTTCGTCGCGGCTGCTCCCCGGAATTCTCCGCCCCGGTGTTCCCGGCCGAACCGACCGACCGGCGCTCAATCGGGCTATAGAAACACATTAACGGGTTCGCCGTCCTATCGGAAGGAGATCCGAACGGCAAGGCTGTTCGCGTCGCCGCACGCGCGCTAAGCTTGAGACCTCCGGCGGACGGCCGGACCTCCCGCGACCGACCCGACACCCATCTGCCCTACGCATGACGACCGAGAGCGTTCAGGAAAGACGCGCATGGCTGAGCGCCTATGGAAGGTGGGTCCTGCGCCATCGTTGGCTCGTCGTGATCGCGACCACGATCGTCGGCCTCGTCCTCGCGCTCGGCCTGTTCCGGCTGGAGGTCAATCCCGACAGCCGGGTGTTCTTCGGCAAGGACGACCCGCAGCGGATCGCGCTCGACCGGATGGAGCGCACCTATAGCAAGGCCAACAATGTTTTCTTCGTGGTCACCGCGAAGGAGGGCGATCTCTTCACCCGACGAAGCCTCGCGGCCATCGAGGCTCTGACCCGCGCCGCGTGGAAGACCCCCTACACCCTTCGGGTCGATTCCATCGCAAACCACCAGCATTCCTCGTCCAAGGACGACGAAATCGTCGTGGAGCCGCTTTACAAGAATGCCGGCCGGCTGACCGATAGCCAGGTCGCGACGGTCCGGCAGCGGGCCCTCGGCAGCGAGGAACTGCGCGACCGTCTGATTTCGAAAGGCGGGGAGGTCGCCGGCATCAACGTCATGATCCGGCTGCCGGGCAAGCGGCTGGACGAAGTGCCGACGGTCGCGGCTCATGCACGGGCGCTCGCGGCCCAGGCACGCAAGGACTATCCCTGGCTGGAGATCCGGCTGAGCGGCGGGATCATGGCCGACATGACCTTCAAGGAGGCGGGGGAACTCGATCTTCGCACCCTGGTCCCTGTCATGATCGCCATCGTGCTGGTCATTCTCTGGCTCGGCTTCAGGAGCATCGGCGGGACCCTGGCGACAGTGGCGGTGATCGGCCTGTCTGTCGTGACCGCACTGGGGGCGGCGGGATGGGCGGGCGTCGTCCTCAATTCGGCGACCAGCGCGACGCCGATCATCATCATGACGCTGTGCATCGCGGACTGCGTGCACATCATGACCACCCTGGCGCAGCAGCGGAAGGCGGGGCTCGAGATCCGACCCGCGATCGTCGAGGCGATGCGCATAAACGCCGGGCCCGTCGCGATCACCTCCCTGACGACGGCCATCGGATTCCTGACCCTGAATTTCGGCGATTCGCCCCCGCTTTCCCAACTGGGCACGATCGTCGCCATCGGCATGATCGCGGCCTTCGTCTACAGCATCACCTTCTTCCCCGCGATCCTGTCCGTCATCCCCTCTGCGCGGGCCGACCGGCCCTGGACGGGGGAGGCGCTGACCCGGCGGCTCGCGGATTCCGTCCTGCGCCGGCGGCGGGCCATCCTGCTCCTCGCGCTCGTGATCTTCGGGCTGGGGTCAGCCGGCGTCATGCGCCTGACCCTCGACGACAACTTCATCGGCTATTTCGACGAGCGCTTTCCCTTCCGCCGCGACACCGACTATCTCCAGGAACGGCTGACCGGCCTGAATGTCCTGGTCTACTCCATGCCCTCCGGTCGGGAACATGGGGTCACGGACCCCGACTATCTGCGCAAGGTCGACGCCTTCGCCGCCTGGTTCGCGAAACAGGAGGGCGTCGCCCACGTCGGAACCATCGCGACCCTGATCCGTCGTTTGAACAAGAGCAGCCACAACGACGACCCGAAGTTCGATCGTATTCCCGACGACCCCAAGCTCGCCGCGCAGCTACTTCTGCTTTACGAGCTTTCCCTGCCGTTCGGGCGCGACCTGAAGGACCAGATCGACATCCGGAAGTCGGCCTCCCGCATCAATGTCTTTCTCGCCGTCACGAACGCCGCCGAGATCCGGCGCCTCGCGGAGGCCGGGGAGGCCTGGCTCAAGAAGAACGCCCCCAAATATGCCGCACCCGCGACCGGCCTATCGGTCGTCTATGCCTATATTTCCGCCTACAACGTGCAAAGCATGGTGGGCGGCACGGTCATCGCTCTCGTCCTGATCTCGGGCATCCTGCTCTTCGTCCTGCGCAGCGTGAAGCTGGGCCTGCTAAGCCTCGTGCCCAACCTGACACCGGTCTTCATCGCGTTCGGCCTCTGGGGTTACGTCTTCAAGAACGTGAACCTCGCTGTCTCGGTCGTCGCGGCGATCACATTGGGCATCGTGGTCGACGATACGGTGCATTTCCTCGCGAAATATGTCCGGGCCCGGCGGGAAAAGGGGCTGCCGCCGGCGGAGGCGGTCGCCGATACCTTCCGGACGGTGGGCAACGCCCTCATCCTGACGACGGTCGCGCTGGTTCTGGGATTCGCGGTCCTGACGATTTCCGGCTTCGCCGTCAGCGCCCAGATGGGCTTCCTGTCGGCGGCGACCCTCGCGATCGCGCTGATCGCCGACCTAACCTTGTTGCCGGTGCTGCTGACGGTGATCGACCGGGAGAAGACGCCGCCTGCCGAGGCGGACCGGTACTAGCCGGCCGTTACATGCACCAGCGGATGCCGCTCAAGGCGACCTGCACCATGGCCGGGTAGAAGAACTTGTCCCAGGTCGCCGCGGCGAGGTTCGCCAGAAAGGGGCCGGAGGCAAAGCCCAACGCGGCGGCGACCGCAAGGGGCAGGCCAATGCGCAGCGCCTGTCGGGAGAAAACAGAAGGTTTGCCGGCAGTCTCGAACATGGGTGGATCATAGCGCATGGCAGCCGGTCCGGCGACCGGCTTGGCCCCGCGTCCGGGGAATGCCAGATTCGCCGTCAGCCAGACAATTTCGGCACGAAGGCTCGACCGTGCGCAAATCGATCTTCTATCCGTTGCTCCTCCTCGTCTTCGCCGCGAGCGCCGTCGTGGGCGACCTCGTCCTGACGAGCGAAGCGGAGCGGGCCGCCCGGCTCGACCGGCCGTCGCCCGTTGGCGCGCCCTTCGCCCTGACCGACCAGACCGGCAGGATGCGGCGCAGCGAGGAGTTCCGTGGCCGCTACTTGCTCGTCTTCTTCGGCTATACCCATTGCCCGGACATCTGCCCGGCGACCCTCCAGAATGTCTCCGACGCCCTGGACAAGCTGCCGAAGGGGGCGGACCGCATCCAGCCGGTCTTCGTCGCGGTCGATCCGGCCCGGGACACCCCGGCGCGCCTTGCCGAATTCGCGAAGTCCTTCAATCCCCGCATCGTCATGCTGACCGGCGAGGTCGCGGACCTCCGGAGGCTCGCCAAAGGCTACAAGGCCTATTTCAGCTATGGGAAGAAGAAGGCGGACGGCAGCTACCCCGTCACTCACACGGCGACCGTCTTCCTGATGGGGCCGGACGGCCGTTATCTCGACCATTTCGGACCCGAGGTCACCCCGGACAAGCTGGCCCGGGCGCTCGCCCGATATGTCGCGCCGACGGAGTAGGGGACGGCATATTGAACCCGCTGCCGCGACGCGCTAGATAGCCGCCAACCCTTTCCCGAAACCTCCAGGACGAAAGCGAGCGCCGCATGGCCTCCTACCAGTATATCTATGTGATGAAGGGCCTCTCGAAGGCCTTTCCCGGCGGCAAGCAGGTCCTCAAGGACATCTGGCTGTCCTTCTATCCGGGCGCGAAAATCGGCGTCCTGGGCCTGAATGGTGCCGGCAAGTCGACCCTTCTGAAGATCATGGCGGGGGTGGATACCGAGTTCAACGGCGAGGCCTGGGCGGCCGACGGCGTCAAGGTCGGCTACCTGCCGCAGGAACCGGAGCTCGACGAGACCAAGGACGTCATGGGCAACGTCATGGAGGGCGTCGCCGAGACCAAGGCGCTGGTCGACCGCTTCAACGAGGTCTCCATGCGTTTCGCCGAGGAGCTCACCGACGACGAGATGAACGATCTCATCGCCGAGCAGGCGGAGCTGCAGGAGAAGATCGACGCCGCCAACGCCTGGGACCTGGAGCGCGAGGTCGAGATCGCCATGGATGCGCTCCGCTGCCCTCCGGGCAACGCGGACGTCTCCAAGCTCTCGGGCGGCGAGAAGCGCCGGGTCGCGCTCTGCCGGCTGCTCCTCTCCAACCCCGACATGCTGCTCCTCGACGAGCCGACCAACCATCTCGACGCCGAGAGCGTCGCCTGGCTGGAGCGGTCCCTGCAGCACTATCGCGGCACCGTCGTGGCAATAACCCACGATCGCTACTTTCTCGACAACGCTGCCGGCTGGATCCTGGAACTCGACCGCGGGCAGGGCATTCCGTGGAAGGGCAACTACACCTCCTGGCTGGAGCAGAAGGAGAAGCGGCTGGAGCAGGAGGGCCGGCAGGAAGAAGCGCGCCGGCGGACCCTGAAGCACGAGATGGAGTGGATCAAGGCCGCGCCCCGCGCCCGCCAGACCAAGCAGAAGGCGCGTATCGACCGCTACGAGGCCCTGCTCCAGGAAGACGCGGAAAAGGCGCCCGACCGGATGCAGATCTACATCCCGCCGGGACCGCGTCTCGGCAATGTCGTCATCGACGTGCCGGAGACCAGCCAGGTCCACCGCCAGAT
>CAYGKX010000138.1:0-2666 GCA_964350225.1 uncultured Rhodospirillaceae bacterium
CGACATCTGGGTCGTGTAGCCACCTGGCGGAAAGACGCTTTCGTATCCGCCCCAGCGGGTGAAGGCGCCGCCCTGGGAACCGGGGGTGCTGGTGCCCACCGTGGCGTGAAATCCACCGGACAGGGAAGCGATGCCCTCGGTACCCGAGGGCACGACCGACGTTCCGACGCCGAAGTCGAAAAAGCCGGTCGATCCGTCGTTCAGCGACCCGTCGTCGAAATCGACGCCGAAGACCGGTCCGCCGTTCAGGACGGGCGGGTCGTTGACGCCGGTCACGGTCACAGTGGCCAGCGCCGTGGCGGTCGCCCCGCCGTTGCCGTCCGTCACCGTATAGGTGAACGCATCCGTCCCGGTGAAATCGGTATCCGGCTCGTAGGTCAGCGTACCGTCGGGCGCGACGGACAGGGTGCCGTTCGCGGCGCCGTCGGCGCCGACCACGGTCAACATGTCGCCGTCGGGATCGTTGTCGTTGGCGAGGACCGTCGCGGTCAGGTCGGTCGCGCCGCTGTCCTCCGCCACCGTCGCGTTGTCGTTGGCGGCGGCCGGGTCGTCGTTGCTGCCGACCACGGCGACCTCCACCGTGACCGGGTCCGACGCGGCCTCCCCGTCGCTGACGGTGAAGACGACTTCCCGGGTCGCGGTGTCGGGGTCTTGGGTGTTGGCGTTGAAATAGCGCACGCTCGACAGGGCGGCCTCGTAGTCCGCGATGTCCGCCGTGCCGCTCAGGGTCAGGAGGCCCGTCAGCGGGTCAAAACTGCCCGCGATGCCCAGCATGTCGGTGAATTGCAGAACGTCTTCGCCGGCGACGAAGTTTGCGATGGAAACCGTGGCCCCTTCCATCTCGGTATCGTCCATGTCGGCGATGACGAAATCGTCGTTGACGACGACGCCCGTCGGCTGGTCCTCGACGAAGACGGGCGGCAGCGCGGCCGGGCCCAGCCTGGCGGTGCTGTCGACCGGCAGATCCGGAACCTGATTATTGAAAATCCAGCCGTACCGGTTACCGCCGATGGTCGAGGCAATGTCGTCGCCCGGGTTCGACAGGCTCCAGCTGCCGACGACGTTTCCGCCGGCATCCAGTACCTCCATGTCCGCGCGCAGAACGCCGCCGTCGTCCACGAAGGTATGCCGGAAGCTGTACCAGCCGCTGGCCGTGACGGTCTGGAGCGGCCCGCCGGTCGTCTGCGGGTCCAGCGGCGTGCCGTCCGTATCGGCATTGTGGCTGACGCCGATCTCGTAGACGCCCCCCTCCTCCTTCACCGTGAAGATGAAGTCGCGGTGATGGTCGCCCGCCTGGTCGTTGATCGCGACGCTGTAGTCGAACCCCCGGTCGGTGCCGGCGATCCCGGTCAGGTCGAGATAGATGGCGACCTCGGTCGTGAAGCCGTCGGCCGGGAACGTGTCGCTGTAGCCGCCGAAGCGCGTGAAGGCACCCTGCTGGGCGCCGGCGCTGACCCCGACGGTCATGTGGAAACCGCCCGCCTCGGAGACGACGCCGCCCGTGCCGCTCGCCACGGCCCCGGGCGATCCGCCATTGTCGAACCAGCCGAACCCGTCGCCGTCCACCAGCGCGCCGGTCTCGAATCCGAATGCATATTCCACGCCGCCCGGGTCGGTCAGGACCGGCGGGTCGTTGACGTTGGTGACGGTGACGGTGGCCGTCGCCGTCGCCAGCCCGCCGTTGCCGTCGGTCACCGTGTAGACGAAGCTGTCGGTGCCGACGAAGTCCCCGTCGGGCGCATAGGTCAGGGTCCCGTCGGGCGCCACCGCGACGGCGCCGTTCGCCGGGCCGGATGCCCCCGCAATGGTCAGGGGGTCGCCGTCCGTGTCACCGTCGTTGGCGAGCAGCGCCATCGTCAGGTCGTTGGCGCCACTGTCCTCCTGAACCGCGACCAGGTCGTCCACTGGCTGCGGATTCGGCACCAGGGTGATGGTGCTGGTCGCAACCGCCGAGTTGCTGGTCCCGTCGTTCACTGCGATCTCGACGACCCGGTCGGCAAGGGTCGGCAGCGCCGCGCCGTTATCGTAGGTGACCGACGCCAGCAGCACTTCGTAGAAGACGTGATCCGCGACGCCGGTAAGAGTAATCGACTGGTTGTCCGGACCGAAGGCGACGGCGATCTCGAGGTTGCCGGCGAGGATCAGGTCGATGCCGAGCGCTTCCGCGGCTCCGTCCAGCGCGTTGGTCAGTGTGACGGTCGCGGAGGCCAGGGTGGTGCCGTCGGCGTCGCCGACATCGACATCCGCATCCGTCACCGACACCGGGCCGCCACCGGCGGCGAAGACGGCGGCGGCGCCGGTGCCAGGCGCGGTCGAATCGTCGCGATCGAGGTCGAGCGCGGGGGCCTGATCGACGGCGGTCAGCGCGACGGTCGCGATGGCGACCGGACTGTCGGAGGTGCCGTCGTTGACCTGGAAGGCGACCTGGCGGGCGGTCGTGTCGGGGGCGCCGGAGAGGTTGTCGTAGCTGACGGTGCCGAGCACCGCCTGATAGGCGGCACGGGTCGCGGTGCCGCTCAGCGAGATCGAGTGACCGTCGCCCGCGACCGTAGCCGTAATACCGAAAAGGGCGGCCAGCGCAGCGTTGATCGCCAAACTTTCGAGTGCCCCGTCGAGCGGGTTGGTCAGGACGACGGTGGCGCTGTCGATCGTCGTGTCGTCCGGAT
>CAYGKX010000138.1:2676-9658 GCA_964350225.1 uncultured Rhodospirillaceae bacterium
GTTCAGGAAGATCGGCCCGCCGCCCTCGGTGAAGGCCGCCTGGAAGCCGTTGCCGGTCGCGCCGGAACTGTCGTCGAAGTCGAGATCGATGATCGGGCCGCTGGCCAGCACGACCCCGTCGGTGAATTCGAACCGCTCGAACCGGCGAAGCGTGTTCGCGCCGTCGGGAGAACCGGGGCGCAGATCGGTCACCACGACCACCCCGCCGCCCATATCGACGATGGAATAGTCCGCGATGGCGCCGGAGAAGATCGCCGTGTCGATCCCGCTGCCGCCCTCGATATCGTCGTTCCCGCCGCCCGGCACGAAGGTGTCGTCGCCGCCCGGTGTCAGTTCGCTCGGCAGGGTTTCCGTTCCGTCCGTCGCAATGAAGCTGTTGCCGTCGTAGTTCGCCGGCATGCCCTTGTTGTCGACGAACAGGAGGAGGGTGTTGTCGGAGCCGGAGGCGCTGGCGTCGAAGCTGTTGTCCGAGATCTCGGTATTCGGGCCGCGGGCACGCACGGCGGTGGCGAAGCGGTTGGTGAAACCGGTGAAGGAATTGTCGGAGATGGTCGAATCCGCCGCGTCGATGGTGACGAGCGTGTTCCCCTGCTCCGAGACATTGTCGTCGGAGGTGATGCCCCCGGCCGTGCCGGTGACGTCATTGTTCGTGAAGACGATGTTCGAGGAGACGTAGGGCCCGGCGCCGCCGTTCCCCATCGTCACGAGCTGGCGCGGCACGTTGTTGCCGACGGTGAACTGTGTCCCGAAACCGTTGCCGTCCGGCTGGGCGCCGACGAAGGTCTGGCCGGAGAAGACGTTGCCGTCGATTGTCGCGTTGGTGACGGCCGCGCCGAACTCCGACAAGAGGCCCGCATCGCCGTTGGCGACGACGTCGTTGCCCTGGATCAGGATATTGTCGTGATTGCCCTGGAGATAGATCGCAGCCTTTTCGATGGCCCCGTTGCCGTTGATGCCGACGATGGTGAAACCGGCCCCCGGCGCCCCGATCGTCACGTCGTCGACACCGGGTGCGACCTGGATCGCGCCAAGCTCGCCGCCCGCGCCGTCGCCCTGGATCGTCGTCGCGCCCCGCCCGGCCGTGGACAGAAGGCTCAACGGTTTGTCGATGACGATATTCTCGTTGTAGGAGCCCGGCCCCACGAGGATCGTGTCGCCCGCCGATGCCGCGTTGACGGCATCCTGGATCGACAGGTAGTCCGCCGGCACGTTTATCGTGGCCATTGTTCCCTCTCCCGACGACCGCGGAACCGACGCTCCCGCACACGCGCGCCGTCCCCGCGGTCCGCATCGCCGCTCAGGTGTTCACTTCCCACTCCGCCCCGGACGGGCGATATCGGCCCGGTCGGTTCGGTCGAATTCGATGATGTTTTTTCCAGCCCCGCCTTTCGTGGCGGGTGCCCATTGAGACATTGGGTAAGGCGGCGGACGGTGTCTCAGAACCGGTGATGTTCTGATCATCGGGTCGCCTTACCCAATGTGTCCGCCACCGACACGCCATGCCGTTGGGGGTCCCTTCCCCTAGCGTGTCCTCCCGGGCGAACCGCGGGAAATAAGGTTAACGAAAATGGTCGATATCGATAGTCATTAACCTTTTATTAATAAAACTGCACATGTGGACCGGGAATGTCACCCAAAAATTTCCCTTATGGTTAATGACCGCATCGCCGTCTTTCGGTCCGGCGCAATTGCGTGGCGCGCGGTCTGCGGTTAAGACGATCCCATGCGGATGGCGTCGGCCAAGGTGGGACGGACCTGCGCAGTGCCCCGGGCATTGCCGCTCGATCGCCCGTGGGAGGCGTCAGAATGAAAGGGGTCCTTCCGACCGTCGCCGCTGTCATCGTCAGCATGACAGTCATGCTGCTCGGCAGCGGGCTGCTGGGCACCCTTCTCGGGGTCCGGGCCGTGCTCGCCGGATTTCCGACCTATCTTGCCGGCATCATCATGGCCGCCTATTTCGCCGGACTGGTCGCGGGCACCGTGTGGAGCCGGCCGATCATCCAGAGGGTCGGACATATACGCGCCTTCTCGGCCGCCGCCGCCCTGATAGCGGCGACCGCCCTTCTTCACGGCTTCGAGGTCTCGCCGCTGCTCTGGGTCGTTCTCAGGGTCGCGACGGGCTGCTCCTTCGCGGCGATCTATCTGGTGGTCGAGAGCTGGCTTAACGCGCGTGCGACGAATACAAGCCGGGGCGCGATCCTGTCGGTCTATATGATCGCGTCATACATGGCGATCGGCCTCGGTCAGTTCCTTCTGATGGTCGATTCGACGACCTCGCTGAAACTGTTCGCCCTCGCATCGATCCTTTTCTCGATCGGCATGATCCCGGTTGCCCTGACCCGTGCCTCCGCGCCGGATATCGAGCCGATCGATTCGATCGGCCCCCGCAAACTCTATGCGATTTCGCCGCTCGGCCTCGCCGGTTGCCTCGTTGCCGGTTTCGTGTCCGGTGCGATCTACGGCATGGGGCCGATCTATGCACAGCAGGTGCTGACCGACGCGAGCGACGTCTCGATCTTCATGGGCGCGACGATCCTCGCCGGGCTCTTCTTCCAGTGGCCACTCGGCCGCCTGTCCGACACTTTCGACCGCCGGACGGTGATCCTCTGGGTCACAACCGCCGCGGGCGTTCTCGCGCTCGCCACGGCAATCGTCACCGGCCTGACGGAGACCCTTGTATTCGTCTTCGCCGCCGCCTTCGCCGGGGTCGGCATGACCCTTTATCCGCTGTGCGTCGCCCACGCCAACGACCACATCCCGCCGACCCAGATGGTCGCGCTGTCGGCCAGCCTGCTGATGCTGTGGGGTTTCGGCTCGATGCTCGGCCCCTTGATCGGCGCGGGCGCGATGCAGGCGCTGGGCCCTGGCGGCCTGTTCTATTTCCTGGCCGTCTCCGCGGCCCTGCTCGCCCTCTTTACCCTCTACCGCATGCGGGCACGCGAAGCGCCGACCGACCAGACGCCGTTCGTCGCCGTGCCCCGAACCACGCCCGAAGCGTCCCAGATGGATCCGCGTGCCGAGACGGACGAGTACGAGGCCATCGTCACCCCAGACACCGAAATGGGGGATGACAGCGACACCTTGCATGCGGCAGAAAGAACCGTGGCGGACCCGCCGCACGAGGCCGACGACCCGGACCGGACGATCATCCGTCCCGAGGCGGCGCCCCGTTCCTGAATGTCAGCACCGCGAGCGTCCCGTGGCCCCGACCCCCCGATACCAGAGCGACCGTTCCCAGAGCGACCGTTCCCGGAAGGACTGGCGCCCGAGGATCGTGCGATGAGCGAAAGTACCGCACCGTCCGGTGCGCGCCGCTTCGGCCATCCGGGGGCGGGCCGGCGCAAGGGCCGGACCCATCCGAAGGGCCGTCAGGTCGACCCGGCGGCGCAGGAAGAGGTGGGTGCGCTTCTGGGCGACAGACCGCGCGAGCGGGACCTGTTGATCGAGCACCTGCACCTGATCCAGGACACCTATGGCCACCTGTCCGCCCGCCACCTCGCGGCGCTCGCGGCGGAGATGCGTCTCGCCCAGACAGAGGTCTACGAGGTCGCGACCTTCTATGCCCATTTCGACGTCGTGCTCGAGGACGAGACGCCGCCGCCGGCGCTGACGATCCGGGTCTGCGACAGCCTGAGCTGCGCGCTCGCCGGTGCCGAGCAGCTGATCGATGCGCTGGAGACGGAGACCGACCCGGGCGAGATCCGCATCCTGCGGGCGCCCTGCCTGGGCCGCTGCGAGACCGCGCCCGTCGCCGAAGTGGGGCACAATCACGTCACAGACGCGTCCGTCGAGACCGTGCTTACAGCAGCCAGGGCCGGCGACACCCACCCGAAGATGCCGGCCTATCGCGACCTTGATGCCTACCGGGCGGATGGCGGCTATGCGGTGCTTGGGGCCTGCCTGTCCGGGGAGCGAACGGTCGATGCCGTCATCGAGACCCTGAGCGACGCCAACCTGCGCGGCATGGGGGGCGCCGGATTCCCGACCGGGCGCAAGTGGGGATTCGTCCGGGGCGCACCCGGACCGCGCCTGATGGCGGTCAACGCCGACGAGGGAGAGCCGGGCACCTTCAAGGATCGCTTCTACCTGGAGACCGACCCGCACCGTTTCCTCGAAGGCGCCCTGATCGCCGCCTGGGCGGTCGAGGCGGACGCCGTCTATGTCTATCTCCGCGACGAGTATCCGCAGGTTCGCGAGCTTCTGCTCGCCGAGATTCCGAAAGTGGAAGCAGCCGGTCTCGCGGCCCACACCAGGGTCATATTGCGACGCGGCGCGGGCGCCTACATCTGCGGCGAAGAATCGGCGATGATCGAGAGCATCGAGGGGAAGCGGGGCCTGCCGCGCCATCGCCCGCCCTATGTCGCGCAGGTCGGCATCTTCGACCGCCCGACCCTGGTGAACAATGTCGAGACCCTGTTCTGGGTGCCCAAGATCCTCGCCGACGGCGCCGCCTCCTTCGGCGCGGAGGGGCGGAACGGGGGCCAGGGGCTGCGCAGCTTCTCGGTCTCCGGCCGGGTCCGGGAGCCGGGCGTGAAGCTGGCGCCGGCCGGCATCACGGTGCGCGAACTGATCGACGAATATTGTGGCGGCATGGCCGAGGGCCATAGGTTCCGTGCCTACCTCCCCGGCGGCGCGTCGGGCGGCATTCTGCCTGCCTCGATGGGCGACCTGCCGCTTGAGTTCGGAAAGCTCGAGGAACACGGCTGCTTCGTCGGCTCGCACGCGGTCGTCATTCTGTCCGACAGGGACGACCTGAAGGCCGCGGCGCTCAATCTCATGAAGTTCTTCGAGGACGAAAGCTGTGGCCAGTGCACGCCCTGCCGCGTGGGGACGGAGAAGGCGGTGAAGCTGATGCAGGCCGGCGAGGCCTGGGACCGCCCCCTCCTCGAAGAAATCGGCCACGCGATGGCCGACGCCTCGATCTGCGGCCTCGGCCAGGCAGCAGCGAACCCGCTTTTCTCCCTCTTCCGGCATTTCCCCGAAGAGGTCTAGGGACCGAGACGGAGCCCGCCCTCGTCGCCCTTCGACAGGCTCAGGGCGAGGGGAGTTGCTCCTACAACGGCACCGACCTCATCCCGAGCCTGTCGAAGGACAGGATGACGGGCACGGCCCCATGAAGCGTGAACCCCGCCCCTACTGCGGGTCCACCATCGGGACCGTGGGGTCGACCGGCGCGTCGATATCCGGCGTGGCATATTGCAGGAAGCTGTCCGGCAGGGCCGCGCCCCAGTAGACGCCCGTGCCGCGGGTCTCCTCGTCCCAGATCACCGGCTCGAAGTCCGGCGCGAAGACGAAAAAGCCGCTGGTATAGACCTCGATCCGGTTCCCGCCGGGCTCGTAGGAATAGAGGTAGAAGGCCTGAGAGTTGTTGTGCTTCGAGGGGCCCGCCTCGATGAAGATCTCGTTCTCCGCCATGATGTCGGCGGCGCGCAGCACCTCGTCCCGATTGTCGACGAAAAGCGAGAAGTGATGCAGGCGGCCGTGGGCGCCTTTCACGTCGACGACATAGGCGATCTCGTGATGGACCGGGTTCGTCGCCATCCAGGAGCCGATCTCCTTCGTCCCGTTCTCGTATACGACCTGTTCGCGCAGGGTGCATCCCAGGGCCTCCTCGACGAAGGTGCGGTTGGGCTCGACCTCCTTGCTGAGCAGCGCGATATGGTCGATGCGCCTGACGCCCACCCCTCGGCCCGTGTACTTCATCGGGAGGTTCATCAGGGTCGAGCGCAGCTCTTTCGGCGCTTCGTAACGGTCTTCCTCGTAATAGACCTCCATCAGGTGGCCGTCCGGGTCGCGGAAGCGATAGCAGCGGCCGTGCCCGAAGTCGCCGTTCGACCAGCCGAGACCGAGGCCGGTGGCCTCGATCGCCGTCGCCCGGCGCTCCAGCGCCTGCGGGCTGACGCAGCGCCAGGCGATGTGGCCCACACCCGGCTGGGCCGCTTCGGTCAATTTGAGGGTCGTCGCGGCATAGTCGCCATAGGCACGGAGGTAGGCCGACCGGCCCTCCCGGTGGACCACCTCCATCCCGAGGACGTCCCGGAAATACCAGATGCTCTCATCCGGCTTCGGAGTCAGGAGTTCGACATGCCCCAGATGGGCGATGTCGCGGATCGGTTCGGCACACGCCGGCATGGCGGCATCCTCCCTTTCATCGGCGGTCAAAGGTCGCCGCGCCGCCGATCCGCTGCATTGACCTGGGTCAAGTTCGCCCGCCACACGGGTGACTGGCTTTTGTCGCGGTCGCGCATCAGATAAGCGAAGGCGGGACCCGCCGATCTCCGGTGGACTTGACCCGATAGCGCCATAGAATGGCCCCGCATGACGGGCCGCCCGCAGCGACCGGCCGGATATCGTCACGAACCGAGTGCAGGAACCGAGCGACCGCAGCCATGACCGAAACCATCCGCTTCACCCTCGACGGCCGCGAGGTCGAGGCCGCTCCCGGCGAAACGATCTGGCAGGTGGCGACACGGCTGGGCACGGAGATCCCGCATCTCTGTTACGCGCCGGAGCCGGGTTATCGGCCGGACGGCAACTGCCGCGCCTGCATGGTGGAGATCGAGGGGGAACGGGTACTCGCCGCTTCGTGCCTGCGGGCGCCGTCGGACGGCATGAAGGTGAAAACGGCATCGGAGCGGGCGAAGACGGCGCGCAAGATGGTCTTCGAGATGCTTCTCGCCGACCAGCCGGCCCGAGAGACCGCGCACGATCCGGAGTCGAACCTGTGGCAGTGGGCCGACAAGGTCGAGCTGTCCGACAGCCGGCTGCCCGCCCGGGCCGCACCGGCGCCGGATCCGAGCCACAAGGCCATGGCGGTCCATCTGGACGCCTGTATCCACTGCAACCTGTGCGTCAGGGCCTGCCGGGAGGTCCAGGTCAACGACGTGATCGGCATGTCCGGCCGCGGCGCCCACGCCAAGATCGTCTTCGACATGGACGACCCCATGGGCGCCTCGACCTGCGTGGCCTGCGGCGAATGCGT
>CAYGKX010000139.1:0-5287 GCA_964350225.1 uncultured Rhodospirillaceae bacterium
CCGGCGGACGCCCGCCCGCGCCGCCGCCCGCTGCCGGTCGTGGCAAGAGCGGTCGGGCGGCCTTCTGGATCGGCCTCGTTCTCGCGCTGGTCGTCGTCGGGGGCGGGGCGGCCGCAGGCATCTGGTATTATGTCGACCAGCAGGAGCAATCCGAACTGGAGGCCCGCCGCAAGGCCGAAGAAGCGCGCCGCAAGGCGGAGGAAGAGCGGCTGCGCAAGGAGGCCGAGGCACGGCGAAAGGCGCAAGAGGCGCGGAAGCTCAAGGAGGCCGAGGCTCGCCGCAAGGTCGAGGAGGACCGAAAGCGCCAGGAGGCCGAAGCGCGCCGGAAGGCCGAGGAAGATCGCAAGCGCAAGGAAGAAGAGGCGCGGCGGAAGGCGGAAGAGGATCGGCTGCGCGAGGCCGAGCGCCGCCGCCGGGCCGAAATGAACCGGCTCAAGCCCGGCGAGGAAGAGGGCGATCCGAACAACACCAATCGCAACAAAAATAACAACAATACCAACAACAACACGACCAGCCGCGACGGTACCTGGCGGGCCAAGAGCAAGGTGCTCGCGCCGGTGAACAACAAGGCGATCCTCGGCGACTGGTGCAGCAGCGACTACAAGCTCAGGCTCACGCCGACGAGCTTCGAAAGCGCCAACCGGAAGACCAATGCGCGCGGCAGCTACAAGCTGGTGCGCTACGAATTCTACAAGTCGCACATCCGCTTCCACTATCAGCCTGCCGCCGGAGGGTCGGTCTACGGCGTCTACGAGTTCCAGGCGGTGCCGGGCAATCCCGACAAGTTGCGCCTGGTCCGCACCTTCTACGGTGGACGCTGGACGCGTCGGGCGTCGGTCTACTCGCGCGACTGTTCCTGACGGCGCCTGTCGATGGCACGACCGCGCCTCGTTCCCCTCAAGCCCAAGACGGAGGTCGACGGCATTCGCGTCGAGCGCGTGGTATCGGTCGCGCCGTCGATGCTGATCTACGACGGCACAGACACGGCGAGCGACGACCGGGTCGTGCTGCGGGAATATTTCCCTGCGGCCATTGCGACCCGCTCCGCCGGCGGCAGCGATGTCGAACCTTCGGGCGCTTCGGAGAAGGATGCCTTCGAGGCCGGGCTCTCCGCCTTCGCCGATCATGGCCGGGCGCTCTATCCCTTTCGGCACAAGAATGTCGTCGCGCTTCGCGCGCTGATCGAGGCCAACGGCACGGGGTATCTCGTCTCCGATCATGTCGACGGTGCGCCGCTGGACGATCTGCTGGAACCGGGCGACGCGCTGGTGCTGGACGAGGTCGAGGAGATCCTGCCGGGCCTTCTGGACGGGCTGGCGGCGCTGCATCATGTGCGGCTGGTCCATCGCGGACTGTCGCCGGCTGCGATCCTGATCCGACGGGACGGAACGCCGATCCTCGACCTGCCGCTTCCGGCCTCTGGCACGGACGATGTCGCACCGCCGTCTCTCGCGCCCTACATCCCCGCCGACTGGCAGGCCGAAGGGTCCGGCGTCCGGGGCGATGTCTATTCTTTCGGAGCTACGCTCTACCGCCTCGTGACCGGGGAGGAGCCCAAGCTCGCGACCGAACGCGCAGCCCGCGCGGGTGCCGGCGAACCCGACCGCGAAACGGCTCGCCTCGCCGCTCTGGGGGGCGGCTGGCCGCGGCCGTTGCGCGATGCCATCGCTCGGTGTCTCGCACCGGCGCCCGATGCCCGGCCCGCGTCCGTTTCCGCCTTGCGGGATCTGCTCGCCGAAGGCGCGACGCCGGATGTCGCGGCACAGTCGGCGCCGCCGGCGTCCGGGCCCAAAGCGGCGGCCGTCGAGCCAGATCCGGACCCGGGACCGTCGGAGGACGAGGCCCCCTCGCCGCCCACCGAGCCGCGCCGGGGCCGCGCGCCGGCGGAGGCGAAGACCCAGCCATCGACCGGTGTGGAACGGGAGGACGACCGGAGCCCCCGCGTGCCCGACGAGGTTTCGACGGTCTGGCTGGGCAGCGGCGGCGGCTCACCGACGGAGTTGCCGCGCCGCCGGACGGAGCGCCCCGTGGTCCGCTCCAACGCGACGGAGCCCCGGGAACCGTCCGCACGAACCCGCGGACGGGCCCGCACCGAACGGCCGGAAGCGGCCGAGCCGAGCTTCCGGCGGAAGACGGCCCCCGCGCCGCCGGATCGCGACGACGGACCGCCGACAGTGCGGCTGGAAAGAACGGCGAAGCCCTCCGGTCGCGCGTCCCGCGACGAGGACAGCCAGCCGCCGACACGCCGGATCGCGCGATCGGAGGCGGCGGCCCGGCCGGCGGCGGACGACGAAGACCAGCCGGCAACCGTCCGGGTCGAGCGGAGTGTCGCGCCTCAAACCCCGCCAGAGCCCGATCTCATGCCGGAGGAGCCCCCGACCGTGCCCTTCCGGCGCGTGAGCGGCCCGCCGGACGACGAAGCGAAGAGCCCCGAGGAGGCGGGCGGGGTCATCTATCGAAAAGGTCGCGCGACGCCGGTGCGGGAGCCGACGCGGCCGCCCCTGTTCGGCCCGGTCGCACAGGGAGGCGAAAGGACCGTGCCGTCCGGCGGCGCGGGTAAAGCGCAGGCCGGTGGGTCTGGCGGCGATGCGGTGAAGTCGGGGGAAGCCCCGGCGGCGATCGAAGGGGGGCCATCTGGCGCGCCGGTCGTGCCCGTCGGGCTCAACCTCGTCGCGCCGCCGTGCCTGCCGGCGCGGACCTGGCAGGATCTCTGCGTCTATCTCCACGACCCCGGGCTCGCCTCGCTTGTCGCCCGGCATATCCAGGACAACCCGCCGCCGGGCACGAAGACAGCGGCGGAGCCGCTGGAAGGTCAGAACCTGATCGTGGCGCCCGGGACGCGGCTGACGCTCGTTCCCTCTGTCGAGGGCGGCCGGGCCAATCCCGCGTCGGTCGCCCTGGGCTGGCACGAGACGTTTCATCGGGTCGATTTCCGGCTCGCGGCCGACCGCGGTGCGGCGCCCGACAGCGGCCTCGTTCGCGTGTTCCTCGGCCCGATCCTGCTGGCCGAAGCCCGTCTCGATCTCAGCGGCAAGGCCGAAGACGAACCCGTGCGCAGCGCCGCCCGCGGCTACAAGGCACCGTTCTTCAGCTATGTCGCCTCGGACACGGCAGTCACCGGGCCGCTCGAGGCCGCGGCCGCCCATCTTCGATCGCCGGCGACATTGAAGGCGATGAAGCGGCGGGACGCGAAATGGGACCGGGATATCCTGCCTCTTATCGAGGCCGCCGACGGTCTCTTTCTCTTCTGGTCGGCCGAGGCCAGCCGCTCGCCGGAGTTGCGCAAGGAATGGGAGTTCGCGCTGGAGCTGCGTGGTCCGGAATTCATCCGCCTGATCTCCTGGGTCGATCCCATGCCGGCCCCGCCGATCGAGCTTGAGGCCGTGCCCATCATCCGTCTCGACCCGGCCCAACTCCGCGAGGCGAAATAGGGGATATTGCCCACCGAAGCCGGTAGGCAGCACCGTCGCGATCCGTTAAGGTTTCGCGACAAGAGCCCGGACACGGGCCGTCCCGCGGCGCGGGCAGCTTATGAAACGAGAGGGGAAATGCCGAACCATGGCGCTTAACGTCGCCATCGTCGGATCGGGGCCAAGCGGCTTCTACACAGCCGAAGCGCTTCTTCGATCCCGCGACGACATCCAGATCGACATCATCGAGCGGCTGCCCACGCCCTATGGCCTCATTCGAGGCGGCGTTGCACCGGACCACGCCAAGACGAAAAATGTCTCCCGCGCCTACGAGAAGACCGCGAGCCACCCGGCCGTGCGCTATTACGGCAACGTCGAGATCGGCCGGGACATCTCGATGGGGGAACTGCGCGGCCTGTATGACGCGGTCGTGCTCGCGACCGGCGCCGCGGTCGACAAGCCGCTGGGCATTCCCGGCGACGACAAGAAGGGCGTCATCGGCGTCGCGGCCTTTGTCGGCTGGTATAACGGCCACCCAGACTTCCGGGACCTGGCGCCGAACCTGGATACCGAGGGGGTCGCGGTCATCGGCATCGGGAATGTCGCGGTCGACGTCGCCCGTGTCCTGTCGAAGACGCCGGCGGAGATGGCGGCGACGGACCTGACCGACTATGCGGCGGAGGTCATCCACAAGGCGCCGATCAAGGACGTCTGGATGTTTGGGCGGCGCGGACCCGTCCAGGCGCAGTTCTCGAATGTCGAACTGCGCGAGATGGGCAACCTGGACCAGTCGGCGCCGGTCGTCGATCCGGTCCAGCTGCCCGACGAGGTGGCGCCGGAAGATGCCGCCCGGCTGAGCGACCGGGACCTGCGCATGGTCGAGAAGAATCTCGACACCCTGCGCGATTTCTCCCGCATGGACCCCGCGGGGCGGCCGAAAAGAGTGCATTTCCGCTTTTATGCGCAGCCGGTGGAGATTCTCGGCGGCGACGCGGTCGAGGGCCTCCGTCTGGAGGAGACCGAAGTCGTCGATGGCCGGGCCCGGGGCACCGGTCGCTTCTTCGAAGTGCCCTGCGGGGTCGTCATCCCCGCGATCGGTTATTACTCCGAGCCCCTGGCCGAGGTGCCCTTCGAGGGCGGCCGGACGCGAAACGAGGATGGCCGGATCGAGCGCGGCCTCTATTCGGTCGGCTGGGTCAAGCGCGGGCCGTCGGGGGTCATCGGCACGAACAAGCCGGATGGCGACCGGGCCGCCGAGCAGATCGGCGAGGACTTTCCGGCAGAGCGCGGCGCCTCCGACCGGGAGGGCGGCAGCGGTCTCGCCCGCATCCTGGGCGAGCGCGGGGTCCGCTGGGTCGACTTCGACGACTGGAAGCGGATCGAGGCCGCGGAGGTGGCGGCGGCGGCGACCGGCGCGCCGCGCCGAAAGTTCTCCCGGATCGACGATATGCTGGCTGTGCTGAACCAGGATGCACGCAAAGCAGGGTGATCGGGCTGGACGCGGAACCGCGCCAAACCTAACTCACCGACGCCGGCAACTCGTTTGTGTACATATGGTTTGAAGTTGGATATTTGATATCTAAAATAAATTTGATAGATTGCGCTCCCTTCCGGCTGCCCGGGTCCGATCGCGGGCCGGGAACCGGGCGGGAGACAGCTGCGGCGCCGGGCATGGGAACGGCGGAAACGCGGCGAAAACGGAGCGACTGGCGACCGCGCGTCGCTGATGACAGAGGGCCTTGAAAGGTCCATATTGCGCGGTGCAAGCGGCGCCGGTTGGGGCGCCGTTCGCACATGTGATGAGGAGCTTGACGATGGAAGGTGGCACCGCAGCGGCTCGCGTCGAGATACCGCGCCACGAATTGGAAAATGCCGTC
>CAYGKX010000139.1:5297-9574 GCA_964350225.1 uncultured Rhodospirillaceae bacterium
GCGACGGCATGCAGCTGACCGGCAGTCAGTTTACCCAGTCGACCGCGCTGGCGGGCAACGACCTGGCGACGTTCCCCGATTTCCCGGCGGAAATTCGCGCGCCGGTCGGCACGACATTCGGCGTGTCGGCCTTCCAGATCAATTTCGGCGCCCGGCAGATCCGGACTTCGGGTGACGAGCTCGACGTTCTGGTCGCGATGAACCCGGCCGCGCTGAAGGTCAATCTGGCGGACGTGAAGACCGGTGGCCTGATCGTCGTCGACACCGGGTCGTTCAACGACAAGAATTTCCGCAAGGCCGGCTACGAGGCCGACCCGCTGACCGACGGATCGCTCGGCAAGTACCGGGTCCTCGAGATCGACATGTCGCGGCTGACCCTCGAATCCGTAAAGCAGTTCGGGCTGAGCCAGAAGGAGGCGCTGCGCTCCAAGAACATGTGGGCGCTGGGTCTCGTCTACTGGATGTTCGGCCGTGAGGACCAGGTCTCCATCGACTGGCTGAACGCCAAGTTCGCCAAGCGGCCGGAGATCGCCGAGGCCAACATCGCCGCGCTCAAGGCCGGACATGCCTTCGGCGAGACGGCGGAGATGCCGCAGGAGATCGGCGCGGTCATCGTGCCGCCGGCCGAGATCGCGCCGGGCCTCTACCGCGCCGTCACCGGCACCCAGGCCGTCGCCTGGGGCCTCGTCGCCGGCGCCAAGCTGGCCGAAGTGCCGATGGTCTTCGCCGGCTATCCGATCACACCGGCCTCCGCGCTCCTGCACACCCTCGCGCCGCTCAAGGATTTCGACGTCACGACCTTCCAGGCGGAAGACGAGATCGCCGCGGCCTGCGCCGCCATCGGCGCATCCTATGCCGGCTCCCTCGGCGTGACGTCGAGCTCCGGCCCCGGCATCGCGCTCAAGACCGAGGCGATCGGGTTGGCGATCGGCTGCGAGCTGCCCTTCGTCATCGTGAACTCGCAGCGCGGCGGACCGTCCACCGGCCTGCCGACGAAGACGGAACAGTCGGACCTCTACCAGGCGGTCTGGGGCCGGAATGCGGACGCGCCGCTGGTCGTCGTTTCCTGCCACGGCCCCGGCGACGGCTTCTATGCCGCGATCGAGGCCTGCCGACTGGCGACGAAATACATGACCCCGGTCATTCTCCTGACCGACGGTTATATCGCCAATGCGTCGGAGCCCTGGCAGATCCCGGACTTCGACAGCCTGGAGAAGTTCCCGGTCACCTACCGGACCGATCCGGAGGGCTTCAAGCCCTTCATGCGGAACGAGCATCTCGCCCGCCCCTGGGTCAAGCCGGGCACACCGGGCCTGCTGCACCGGATCGGCGGCATCGAGCGCGACTTCCTGACCGGCAACATCTCCTACGATCCCGAGAACCACCAGCGGATGACCGATGTGCGCCGGGACAAGATCCTGGGCATCGCCGACGACATCCCGGCCCAGGCGGTCGACCAGGGCACCGAGGGCGGCAAGCTCGCCGTCGTCGGGTGGGGCTCGACCTACGGCCCGATCAGCCGGGCAGTGAATGACTGCCGGGCGGAGGGGCTGGACGTCTCCCACATCCACCTGCGACACATCTGGCCGCTGCCGAAGAACCTGGGCGATCTCCTGCACAGCTATGACAAGGTGATCGTGCCCGAGATGAACGACGGTCAGCTGGTTACCCTGCTGCGCGCCGAATATCTCGTCGACGCCAAGGGCCTGAACAAGGTCACCGGCAAGCCCTTCAAGATTTCCGAGATCGAGGCGGCGATCAAATCCGCCCTCGACAGCTGACCCGTCCGGCAACAACGGACCCGAGGACAGAGCGATGAATATCCAGACCCCCGTCAAGCTCGCCGCCAAGGACTACGCCACCGACCAGGAAGTGCGCTGGTGCCCCGGCTGCGGCGACTATGCCATTCTGAAGGGCGTGCAGAAGGCGCTGGCCGAGATGCAGGCCGATCCGGCGAACACGGTTTTCGTGTCCGGCATCGGCTGTGCGGCGCGCTTTCCCTATTACATGGAGACCTACGGCTTCCATACGATCCACGGCCGGGCGCCGTCGATCGCCACCGGGGTCAAGCTGGCCAATCCGGACCTGACGGTCTGGGTCGTCGGCGGCGACGGCGACGGCCTGTCGATCGGCGGCAACCACACGATGCATGCGCTCCGCCGCAACGTCGACCTCAACTATCTCTTGTTCAACAACGAGATCTACGGCCTGACCAAGGGTCAGTACTCGCCGACCTCCCGGCTCGGCACCCGCTCTCCCTCGACGCCGACGGGCTCGCTCGACGCGCCGGTCTCCGCGCTCAGCTTCGCGCTGGGTGTGAATGCCCGCTTCGTCGCGCGCACCATCGACCGCCGCCAGGACCACATGCCGAAGATCCTGCAGCGCGCGGCCGACCACAAGGGCGCCTCCTTCGTCGAGATCCTGCAGAACTGCATCGTCTATAACGACGGCGCGTTCGAGCACATCACGGAGAAGGACGTGAAGGCCCACATGCAGCTGGAGGTCGAGCACGGCCAGCCGCTGATCTTCGGCGAGGACAAGAACAAGGGCCTCGTCTTCGACCCGAAGCAGATGAAGCTGCATGTCGCGACCATCGGCGAGAACGGCGTGACCGAGGACGACATCCTCGTCCACGACGAGACCAACAAAATGCTCGCCATGATGATCGCCGCCATGGAACCGCCGGAATTCCCGGTCGCCATCGGCGTCATCTACTGCAACCCCGGCGAAAGCTACGAGGCCGCGGTCTGGCGCCAGAACGAGGAGGTCAAGTCGAAGGCGAAATTCGCCGGCGACATGAACAAGCTTCTCCGCGCGGGCGCGACCTGGACCGTCGGGGGATAATCGGTCGGGCCGGCATGGCATCAGTCGTGGCCGGCCTCTCGATCTGACAAGCTCTCAACTGTTGTGCGACGGTGCCTGGCGCCGGCGGGAGCGACCGCCGCGCGCGCAGCACGTGTGTCCGACCGCGTCAGGCCCATCGCTTTCCTTTCTCCTCGACCCGTGGGAACCTTTTCCGACCGCCTCCGTCAAAGGGGTGTCTGCCTGGCAGGGGAGGAAAGGGCATGGATGTCGATCAAGGCGGCTATCCGTCAGCCGGCGAAGGACATGACAGCGATCTTGTAGAGGCTGTTCGCGATGGCGACGAGGGTGCGTTCGTCACCCTCATGCGGCGCAACAACCAGCGGCTATATCGCGTGGCCTACGCGATTCTGCGCGACGCGGCGGAAGCCGAGGACGTCGTGCAGGAGACCTATCTCCGCGGTTACGAGAAGCTGGGGTCCCTCACCGACACGGCGGCGGTCGGCGCCTGGTTCGCGCGAATTGCGGCGAACGACGCGCTCGACCGATATCGCCGCCGCCGCCGGCAACCTGCCGTTTCCCTCTCCGCCGGGCGCCCATCTGCGGAGGCTGCCATGCCGGCCGATCCGAATTTCCTCACGTCCAGTCCAGATCCAGAGCGCAGTGCGGCCAGCCGCGAGTTGCGCCCCCTGCTCGAGGCGGCGATCGATGCCCTTCCCGACAGTTTCCGGGCGGTCTTCGTCATGCGCGCCGTAGAGCAGATGAGCGTGGCCGAGACGGCCGAGTGCCTGGGAATTGGACACGCGACCGTCAAGACGCGTCTCTACAGGGCAAGGCGCCTCTTGCGCCGGGCCCTTGCCGACCATGTCGGGGCGTCGTGGGGCGAGGCCTATCCATTCCTCGGCGAACGCTGCGACAGCATCGTCGCCGCGGTCATCAGGCGGTTGGGCTGGCGGGCGAGGGATGCGGTCGGTTCCGGGGAGCGGGCTTCGCGCCAATCCCTGGAGTATCGATCATGAAGCTCAGTCTCAAACGTTTCCTCATCCTGCCGGCGGTGATGCTGGCGTTCGGAAATCCGCCGCCGGCCACCGCCGACATGGACCGGGAACCGCCCGCCGCCCCGTACAAGAAGGTCAGCGGGCTGGTCAAACTGCCCAGTTTCATTCCTGGAATCGGGACACTCTATGTCGATCCCAAGACCCTGCCTGCGGGACCGTTCCTTGCCTACGACCGAAACGGCGCCCTTGTCTCATCCGTCTACATGATTCCCCTCAAGGGGATGCAGGCGAAGAAGAAGTGGATGGGCCTCGACGCCGCCCATAATCCCGTAGATCATGTCGACATCTATTACAATGCCGGACATCCCGGCGTGGCGGAGCCGCACTACCACATCGTCGTCTGGTACGTGTCGAAGGCCAAGGCAGCCTCGCTGAAATAGCCGCCATGCAGACGAGACGATGGTTCCTGGGGGCCGG
>CAYGKX010000140.1:0-9558 GCA_964350225.1 uncultured Rhodospirillaceae bacterium
CCGCTTGGCAGGGCAGGCTTCGGAGACTAGGCTGGCGACTTCTCCAGTGGCGCCGCCAGCCGCCAGGCCGCAATGCAGATCTATCTTCCGATCGCCGAAGTCTCCGTCGACGTATTCCTCCTTCTGGGGCTCGGCGGCGCGGTGGGATTCCTGTCGGGTCTTTTCGGCGCGGGCGGCGGCTTCCTGATGACGCCCCTTCTCATCTTCATCGGCATCCCGCCGGCGATCGCGGTCGCCTCCGGCGCGAACCAGATCGTCGCCTCCTCGGTCACGGGCGTCATCGCCCAATGGCGGCGCGGCAATGTCGACTTCGTCATGGGCGGTGTCCTTCTCGCGGGCGGGTTCGTCGGCTCCTTTGTCGGCGTCGAACTTTTCCGGTTCCTGCGCACCATCGGCCAGGTCGACCTGGTCATCCAGCTTTCCTACGTCCTGTTCCTCGGCACCGTCGGCCTGCTGATGTTCATCGAAAGCCTGCGGACGATCATCAAGAGCCGTCGGCCGACGGCGACCCGACGCAAGCTGCACCAGCACTACTGGGTGCACCGCTGGCCCCTGCGCATGCGGTTCCGCCGGTCGAAGCTCTACATCAGCGCCATCCCCCCCTTCGGCATCGGCTTCATCGTCGGTGTGCTTGCCGCGATCATGGGCGTCGGTGGCGGCTTCCTGATGGTCCCGGCGATGATCTATCTCCTGGGCATGCCGACGATCGTCGTGGTCGGGACGTCGCTGTTCCAGATTATCTTCGTGACCGCCAACGTGACCTTCCTCCAGGCGGTCAACAACCACACGGTCGACGTCGTCCTGGCGCTGATTCTGCTGGCGGGCGCGGTGGTCGGCGCGCAATTCGGCTCCCGGTTCGGGGCACGGCTGAAGGCGGAGCAGTTGCGCGTGCTGCTGGCCCTCATCGTCCTCGCCGTGTGCGGAAAGCTGCTGTTCGACCTGGTCTCGACCCCGGCGGATTTCTACTCCATCGCCCAGGACAGGGGCGGCTCGTGAGGACGCTGGCGGGGTTCCTGTTCGGTGCTGCCGCCGGCGTGGCCGCCGCCGTCGTCGCGGCCGTCGCGGGTGCCGTTCCCGATGCGCGGGCGGATCAGGTCATCGCCGACCTGTCGCGGCAGCGCGTGACGATCACGACGGGGTTCGCCGGTTCGGACGTACTCCTCTTCGGGGCGATCGAATCGCCAAGCGACGTCGTGGTCATCGTTCGCGGTCCCGAACGCGACGTCGTCGTACGGCGCAAGGACCGCATCGCCGGTGTCTGGATCAACGCGGCCCAGGTGACATTCCGGTCAACGCCGACCTTCTACGCGGTGGCGTCCAGCGCCCCCCTCGACAAGGTGGCGCCCGCCTTGCTCGCCCGGCAGGAAGAGATCGGCGAGGGCAACCTGCGCCTGTCGATCGTCGAGAAGGTCACTCCGAAAGAGGCGGAGGCCTACCGCGACGCGCTCATCCGCAACTACCGCAAGGCTGGCCTTTATGCTTCGGAGGTGGCGCGCGTCCGGTTCCTCGGCCAGCGCCTGTTTCGGGCGGAAATCCGATTCCCGTCCAACGTGCCGACCGGGACCTATACGGTGAAGGTGCTCCAGATCAAGGACGGCAACGTCGTCAGCGCCTTCAGCCGGCCGCTGCCGGTGTCCAAGGCGGGCATGTCGGCGCGGATATTCGAATTCGCCAACCGAAACGCCATCTTTTACGGACTGATCGCTATCCTGCTGGCGGTGTTCGCCGGCTGGGGCGCGAGCCAGATGTTCAGACGAACCTGACCGGCGCGAAAGACGCCGGGACCAAAAACGCGGAATAGAAGGAGGCAGGGCCATGGCAGACGAGACGAGCGAGGCGGCCGCCCGAAGACGGGACAGGCAGGACGAGCGGGTCTTCCTGGTCGTCGTCGACGACAGCGAGGAAATGCACGTCGCCCTGCGCTTCGCCGCGCGCCGCGCGGCCGCTACGGGCGGCCGGGTCGCGCTGTTCTCCGCGCTCGAACCGTCCGATTTCGGTCACTGGCAGGCGGTCGACGACCTGATCGAGCAGGAGCAGCGCGAGGAGGCGGAAACGACCATCAAGCAGTATGCCGACAAGATCAATGAAATGTCCGGCAAGATGCCGGTCGTCTATATCCGCAGGGGCACGGCGCGCGATCAGCTTTTGGAACTTCTGGCGGAGGAGCCGTCGATCTCCATCCTCGTCCTCGCCGCAGGCACGGGCAGCAAAGGACCCGGCCCGCTGATCAGCGCCCTGACCGGCAAGCTCTATTCGAAGATCCAGGTGCCGATCACCATCGTGCCCGGCAGCCTGTCCGACGAAGACATCGATGCGCTGACCTGACCTGTCCGAACCGGGCCCGTCCGGCGGGCTCTACCCTTCGAAATTGGCCCGGCGTTTTTCCAGGAAGGCGTTCAGCCCTTCGGTGAAGTTGGGCTCGGACGCCGACTGGGCAAAACCTTCGGCCTCCGCCTGAAGCTGTTCGTGCAGGCTCCGGTCCGGCGACTGCTGGAGAAGCGCCTTGGTGCGGCCGTAGACGGCGGTCGGGCCGTTCGCCAGGCGTGTGGCGATCGCCTTGGTCGTTTCCTCCAGCTCCTTCTCCGGCACGACCCAGTTGACCAGGCCATAATGGGCGGCCAGCTTGGCATCGAAGCGGTCTCCCAGGAGCGCGATTTCCATTGCCTTCTTCATGCCGACCAGCCGCGGCAGGGAGAAGGTCGACCCGCCGTCCGGCGTGACGCCGATCAGGGTATAGGCGAGGGTGAAGTAGGCGCTGTCGGACGCGACCGTCAGGTCGGTCGCGAGAACGAGGCTCAACCCGAAGCCCGCCGCCGCGCCGGACACGCTCGCCAGCACCGGCTTGGGCATGCGGCGGATCGCGACGATCACCGGATGCACCTGGTTGATGAAATCCTCGAACATCACCCGGTTCTGCCCGGGATCGTCCTGTACGATCTCGGAGAACCATTTGAGGTCGCCGCCGGCCATGAAATGCTCCCCGCCGCGGATCACGACGCAGCGTACGTTGGTCGCATATTCCAGCGGCAGGATCGCCTCGCGCAGGCCGCGGGTCATCTCCATGTTGAGGGCGTTCATCGCCTCCGGCCGGTTGAGGGTGACGGTGGCGACCCCGTCCTCGACTTCGGTGGTGACGACCTCGCTCATTTCGCTTCTCTCCCTTCGGCTCGGCTTCAGATCTTGTGCGTCTTAAGGAAGGCGGCGACGGCGCCGCCGATCTCCACGGGGCTGTCTTCCTGGATGAAATGCAGCCCGGGGACCGTGACGACCTCCACCGCCGGCAGTCCGCGCGACAGCTCCCGCGCCTTGCCGATCAGGATCGAGCCGGGGTCGGCGTCGACGAAGAGCTTGGGCACGGGGTCGGACTGAAGATAGCGCAGGTTGGCCTCCGCGACCTCAACCATCTCCGGCGGTTCGCCGTCCAGCGGAATATGACGCGGCCAGGTGAGCATCGGCCGCCGCGTCTCGCCGCCCGCAATGAACGGCTTGCGATAGGCGTCGTGCTCGGCAGCCGTCAGGTTGCGCTGGATCGAGTTGGGCAGGATCCCCTCCACGAACATGTTGCGCTCCAGGACGAGATCCTCGCCCTTGGCGCTGCGCATGCCCTGGAAGATGCCCCGCGCGGCTTCGGGCCAGTCGTCCCAAGTCCCAGGCGCCACGATGGTTTCCATGAAGGCGATGGCGGCGACGCGATCGGCGTGGTTCCGGGCCCATTCGAATCCCAGCGGCCCGCCCCAGTCATGGACGACCAGCGCCACTTTGCCGGCCGGCAGCACCGCGTCGAACCAGGCAGCAAGATATTCATACTGTTCGAAGTAGCTGTAGAGCGTGCCTTCGGGCAGCTTGTCGCTTTCCCCCATGCCGATCAGGTCCGGCGCGAGGCAGCGGTAACCGGCCTCCGCGACCGGCGGCATGACGTTGCGCCAGAGGTAGGAGGACGTCGGGTTGCCGTGCAGGAAGACGACCGGCGTTCCGCTGCCGATCTCGGCATAGGACATTCCGGCGGCGCCGGCGGGCCCGTCGACGGCGACGCGGTGGCGCGGATGGGGGTCTTCGGCGGAAATCTCGGACATGTCGTCACTCCTCCGGTTGGGTGTTCGGTTCGCCGGCGAAGGCGGCGTCGATGAAGCGGCGCACGTCACGCAACAGGCAGTCGCTTTCGGTGCCGTCCAGCGCCCGCGCCATCAGGAGACCGCCGATGCAGGCCGCAAAAAGTCCGGCGGCGCGTTCGTTGGCGGTCAGCGCGCCCGCGTCGCGCCGGGCGCTTCCGGCGGTATCCGGAGCAGCATCCGGAGCAGCATCCGGACCGGGATCGGGATCGGCAAAACGCGCGGCCAGCCGGCCCAGGCTCCGGCGCAGTTCCGCCCCCATCGCGGGGTCGGTGGCGAGTTCGACCAACAGTGGCGGATAGGGACAGCCGGCATCCGGTTTGTCCCGATGCCCCCGGTTCAGGTACCGGCGCGCCAGGATATGGGCCCGGGCCCGGTGGCCCAGCCGGTCATCCGACAGATTGCACTCTCCGTCCGCGGCGTCGCGGGCCGGATCGTCCATCCAGTGTTCGTGCCGGCGGATCGCGTCGGCCAGGGCGGCGGCGACCAGCGCGCCCTTGTCCGGAAAATGGCTGTAGAAGGCGCCGTGGGTCAGCCCGGCATCGGCCATGACATCGGCGACCCCGGTACCGGCGACGCCGTCCCGCCGCAACCGGTCGGCTGCCGCCCGGACGATCCGCTGCCGGCTCCGGCGTTTCGCTGCGGCGCGAATGCCATCGGCCTCATCCACGGACGGAGCCGCCGATACGAATTCGCATGATAATCATCATGCGAGACTAGCCGCCGTCATCCATCCCGGCAAGCTCGGCGTATGATGGCTCAAGCCGTTCCTCCCGTTTCCCGACCGGATTGTTGCATCGCCATGACCGAACGCCCCGTCATCGTCTGGTTCCGCCAGGATCTGCGCCGGGCAGACAACCCCGCGCTCGCCGCCGCGCAGGACAGCGGCCGCCCGGTCCTTCCGCTGTTCGTTCTCGACGACGACGCGCCCGGCGACTGGGCCTGGGGCGGGGCGAGCCGCTGGTGGCTGCACCACTCGCTCGAACGGCTGAGGGCAGGACTGGAGCGGATCAATAGCGGACTGGTTTTGCGCCGGGGAGACGCGCGCGACATCCTCCCGGCCCTGGCGGGGGAAACCGGCGCGGCGGCCGTCTACTGGAACCGCTGCTACGAACCTTTCGCCATCGACCGAGACGGAAAAATCAAGGCCGACCTGAAGGAGAAGGGCATCGCGGCCGAGAGCTTCTCCGGCAACCTCCTCTTCGAGCCGTGGACGGTCGAAACCGCGGCCGGCGGGCCCTACAAGGTCTTCACGCCCTTCTACAAGGCCTGCCTGAAGGGGCCATCTCCGCGACCCCCGCTGCCGACACCGACAAAGCTCGCCGCGCCCGATGGCTGGCCGGGTTCGGACCGGCTCGAAGACTGGGGGCTTCTGCCGACATCTCCGGATTGGGCGGGCGGCCTCAGGGACACCTGGGTTCCGGGCGAGGCGGGCGCCCGCGGCCGGCTGGCGGATTTCCTCGACGGTCCTGTCGCCGCCTATCCGGACGACCGCGACCGGCCGGGCGTCGCAGGCACATCCCGTCTGTCGCCTCACCTCCACTGGGGCGAGATCAGCCCCCATCAGGTCTGGCATGCGGTCCGCAATCGCGAGACGGGCGCCGGAGACAAGGGTCGGGAGAGCTTTTTGCGCGAGGTGGTCTGGCGGGAATTCTCCTACAACCTGCTCTATCACTGGCCCGGCCTGCCGGAGGAGCCGCTGCGGGAGGAGTTCGCGTCCTTCCCCTGGCGCCGGAACGGGGATCGGGAGCGTGCCTGGCAGCGCGGCCGGACGGGCTATCCGATCGTCGATGCCGGGATGCGGGAATTGTGGCACACCGGCTGGATGCACAACCGGGTGCGGATGATCGTGGCCTCTTTCCTGATCAAGGATCTCAATGTTCCCTGGCAGGCCGGCGCGGAATGGTTCTGGGACACCCTGGTCGACGCCGACCTCGCCAACAATTCCGCCAGCTGGCAGTGGGTGGCCGGCTGCGGTGCGGACGCCGCGCCCTACTTCCGGGTCTTCAATCCGGTCACCCAGGGGCAGAAATTCGATCCCAAGGGCGCCTATGTCCGCCGTTGGGTGCCGGAACTCGCGGGCCTGCCCGACAAGCACCTGCACGCACCCTGGGAGGCGCCCGATGCGGTGCTGGCCGACGCCGGGGTCCGGCTGGGCGAAACCTATCCGCCGCCTCTCGTCGACCATGCGGCCGCGCGCAAATGCACGCTGGAGTCATATGACGCGCTCAAATCGCAGTCGGGCTGAATTCCCAGTCGGGCTGAATTCCCAGTCGGGCTGAATTCCCAGTCGGGCTGAATTCCCAGTCGACTGGCAAATGAACCACAAGATAATGGTTAACTTCAGCGCCTAGAACAAACATATGGTATTGGCTTACGATTCGTTTATTATTGTCGGCGTTTAGACGTATATTATGCGAGAGATGCCGGCGGTTGATGGTTAACGTCGCCGGGGCGGCATCCGGGCCGGTGAAACGGGGCGGAAGTTCCCGAAGAACAGCCGGCCACACGACTGATCGAATGTGGGGTCGGAGTAAGGCGCGTGCCTCAACTGCCTAAGCCAGGATCCGGAAAACCGGGCCGCGAATTTCCGGAAGCGGAAACACCGGGATCGAACCGGCCGCACCTGCGGCTGGCGGCGCTCCTTTGCGTGCCGCTGCTGGCGCTGGGCGCCTGCGGGGAGAACCGGTCCGAAGCCAAGCGGGAAGAGCAGGCGCGCAGCGCGAAACTCGTCCTGCCCACCAGCATCACGCCGCCTGTCGTCGTCGGCGCCGTCAAGGGCGCCCCCGGTGCATGGAAGCTCTCGAAGAAGGTCGCGGCGGCCTTGCGCCAGCGCGATATTCCGGCCTTCAACGGCCTGCGCCGCGACAGCAATTACCGCCTCACCGGCTCCCTGTCCCGCCGGGCCGGCGGCCAGCTTGTGATCCGCTGGACCCTGCTCGACCCCGCCGGCACGAAGGTCGGCGAGGTCACGCAGATGGCGGCGCTGCCGGCCGGACAGGCGCCGAACGAGGACATTCTTGAATCCGTCGCCGACGCCGCCGCGGAAAGCCTGTCGCCCATCGTGCCCAGTTCGAAGCTGCAGACCGCACGCAAGTTCGACACCGGCGAGCCGACGTCGAAAACGCCCAAGGAAGCGGACGACAAGAACCGGGTGACCGCGGTCGGCAAGATCAAGACCGACAGCCCGCTGTCCCGCAACCTTCTGACCAAGCGGACCGACAGCAGCGCCGGCAAGACCGTGCGCAGCGCGGGCCAGGCGACCGCCGCCACGACTTCCGACAAGAGCGTCACCGCGATCGGGCGCATGCGCCGCGGCAGCAGCGCCCTGTCGCGCAATCTCATGCGCGGCGGCGAAGGGAATGGCAGCACATCGCGCACCGGACGGGACGTCTCGGATCGCACGGCGGGCGACAAGGACCGGATCAACACCCAGGCGACGACCTCCCGCGCGCCGAAGCCTGCCACTCGGACCGCCCGGGCCACTCGGACCGACAGGACACCGGGAACCAAAGACAAAACCGCGCGCGCCAGACGCGACGGCACGATGGCGGACCTGATCAGCCGATATCCGACCAGCCTCGAGCGGGAATCGGGACTCGACACAGGGTCCAGGACGGCGCGAAAGAGGGCCGCGAACCGGAAATCCTCCGGCCGCGCCGCCGTGCGCCGGGTAGCGGACAACGACCGTTCCGGCGTGGTGCGGGATTACCGGCCGCGCGCCGCGGGCCAGGTCGCCGACAACGGGGACCGCGCCGCCACCCGCCGCCCGTCCGGTCGCCCGAGTTATCGCTGGTGGGTGCAGATCGGGTCCTATGGCAGCGAGGCCGAAGGCCAGAAGCAGTGGAGCCTGATGCGCGACCGCATGCCGGCCTCCGTCCTCGGCATGCGATACCGGGTCAAGCGGAAGGATCTCGGCCGGAAGGGTGTGTGGTACCGGCTGCAGGTCGGACCGGCCGACAACAAGACGGCGGCGCTCCGGCTCTGCACGCAGATGAAACGCGCCAAGATCGGATGTTTCATTGTGCCCGAACGGGTTGTCGGGACGCCCCGGCCCGATCCCGCACCCAAGACCGCTGCCCGTCCGCCGGCCAAGTCGGCGCCCCCGCCCAAGGTCAACCGGGGCGAGACGACAAGTGGCTACAAGCCGAAACCCGCGACGCCGCCGCCGGCAAAGACGACCAGGCCGGCAACGCCGCCCGCCAAGGACGGCAACGGCATCAGCGTCTATGACTGGAAGACGGGCGACAAGAAGGGCGACCGGAAGGAACCGCCGCTCAGCACCCGCCCCGGCCTTCCGGGCTTCACGAACTAGCCGCCCCCATTCCGACGCCTCCTTTTCGCCAACCGGCGGCACTCCGTCCCTCTTGTATGCGTCGGCCGGCCCCTGTCGCGGGTTGGCCTGCGCCGCCGCATCCGCTAGCAATAGGGCCGGAAACAACAGCCGCAACGGAGCAACCGCATGGCCTATTGGCTCATCAAGTCGGAGCCGGGCACCTGGTCCTGGGACGACCATGTGAAAAAGGGCGTCGAACATTGGGATGGGGTGCGCAACCACCAGGCCGCCAACAACATGAAGGCCATGAAGAAGGGCGACCGCGCCTTCTTCTACCACTCCGTGAACGAAAAGCAGATCGTCGGCGTTGTCGAGGTCGTGAAGGAAGCCTATCCGGACCACACGGCCGAAAAGGGCAACTGGGTCATGGTCGACTTCAAGGCCCTGTTCCCGGTCAAGAGGCCGGTGACCCTGGCGGAAATCAAGGCGGAGCCGCGGCTCTCCGACCTCGCCCTCGTCCGCCAGTCGCGCCTGTCCGTGGTGCCTGTCGGCGACGAGGAATGGAAGATCCTGTGCGCGATGGCCGAGACGAAGGCCTAGTTTTTTCTCTGTTGCAGTGCAACAATTCGCCGAGTTGCGCGTTATTCCGACCGTCCGGCGTCTTTTCGCGCGCCGGGAAACGTAAATAGCAAACGGCGGCAGCGCGCGGATTTCCTCCGGGGAAGGCCGCGCTCTCGTCCATTTGGTGCCCGGCCTCAGCCGCCGTGGCGCCCGGCCGCCGGGAAGGATATGCATGTGTGGCATAAGCGGAGAAATCCGCTTCGACGGCGCGCCCGCCTCCACGGCGGCGGTGGGTGCGATGACGGAATTCATGGCCCCGCGCGGGCCGGACGGCACCGGACTTCACGCCCAGGGGCCGCGCGCCTTCGGGCACCGGCGGCTCAAGATCATCGACCTGTCCGACCAGGCGCAGCAGCCGATGGTCGACAACGATCTCGGCCTCGGGATCGTCTTCAACGGCTGCATCTATAACTATCCGGAACTGCGCCAGGAGCTGATCGGGAAGGGCTATCGCTTCTTTTCCCATGGCGACACGGAAGTCATCCTCAAGGCCTATCACGCCTGGGGCGAGGATTGCGTCGACCGGCTCTACGGCATGTTCGCCTTCGCGAT
>CAYGKX010000141.1:0-1543 GCA_964350225.1 uncultured Rhodospirillaceae bacterium
GGCGAACGCGGCGCGCCACCCCGGGTCGTCGACCAGACGCGGCCCCAGTCGAACCGTCCGCCCTCGACGACCCGCCGGCGCCGGGCGACATAGACCACATAGGCCGCCGTCATGAGGGCAATGACGAGACCGGGCAGGATGCCGGCGGCGAACAGGGCGGCGACCGACTGCTCGGCGGCAGCGCCGTAGAGGATCATGGTGATCGACGGCGGCACGACAATGGCGATGGCGCCAGTCGCGGTGATCACCCCGCCGCTGAACCGCTCGCCATAACCCTTTTCCATGAGCGGCTGGTGGAGGAGCTTGCCGATGGCCGCGACCGAGGCGGCGCTCGACCCGGAAACGGCGCCGAAGACCGTGCTCGCCCCCACCGCGGTCAGGCCCAGGGAGCCCCGGAACCCGCCCATCAGGGCCAGGACCCAGTCGACGATCCGCCGCGAGATGCCGCCCCGGTTCATGAGCTCGCCCGCGAAGATGAAGAAGGGCACGGCGAGAAGGGCGAACTTGTCGACGCTGCCGAACATCGTGAGATGAAGCTGGGCCAGCGGAACGTCCATGAACCAGAGCAGGACGACCACCGCGACGGCCAACGGCACGACGTAGATCGGCACCCCGAAGAACAGGAGGCAAAGGGGCAGCAGCCAGAGAACGAGGTCCATCGTCTAGCCCCGGCCCGGCCGGTCGGTTTCGGCGGGGTCCGCAACCGACGACAGCGAGGCGGCTCGCCGCGTGGCGGCGTCGACGATATGGGCGCGGAGGGCCGCGACGCTTGCCACGACAAGAAGGACAAGGCCAACGGTAATGGCGCCGTGGGTCAGCCATTTGGGGATGCCGGCGACGGTCGATCTGTCGCCGAGGTCGGCAAAGAGTTCGGTCACGAGGAACGACTGCCAGGCCGTGAAGCCCACGACGGCGCAGACGATCGCCGCGACGACGACCTGGTGCGCCTTCCTGAGCGGCGGCGGCAGCATCGGCGCCAGGAGATCGATCTTCAGATGCTCGTTGTCCCGCTCCGCCAGGACGGCGCCGAGGAAGATGATCCAGATCATGCCAAAGATCATGACCTCCTCTGCCCAGGCGATGGGGGCCGAGAAGACATAGCGCCCAACTACGTTGGCGAAGTTGAGGGCGATCCCGAACAGGACGAGGCAGGCCGCCACCGTTCGCGGCACGGCCAGGAAGCGGTCGAAGCCTGACGCCAGAAGTCGATCAAGTGCCATGGGGTCACCGGTTTCGAGGCAATTTTGGCGCCAGTCGCGCCATGCCGATGAGGCGTGGCGGGGACACGGTCGCGGTGTCCCCGCCCCGGCGCGCTATTGCCGGCTACGCTCGGACGCCGCCTTGAGGACGTCGAAGACTTCCTTCATCGCGGGGTCCCCTGCGACGACCTTCTCGCCGATGGGGGCGAGCATCTTGCGGAACTCCGCCTGCTTCTCCGGCGACAGTTCGGTGATCGTGCCGCCGTTCTTCTTCCAGATGCCATAGGCCTTCTTGGCGAAGCCGACACTCCAGGTGACGGTGTCCGCGTTGGCCTCCGTCGCGG
>CAYGKX010000141.1:1553-9448 GCA_964350225.1 uncultured Rhodospirillaceae bacterium
CCAACTGCTGCTGGTCCTTCGGCAGCGCGTCGAACCACCGCTTGCTGGCCAGCTTCAGCGGGCAGATCATCGATTCCTTCGGTCGGAAAAGATGCTTGGCGACGTTGTAGTACTTGAACGCCACGAAGATGGTGATCGCCGCCTTGTTGCCGTCGATCACGCCGCGCTGCAGCGCCGGCAGAACCTCGGACAGCGGCATCGGCACCCCGGTCGCGCCCAGGCTGCTCATGACCGCGCGCTCCATCGGGCTGCCGAAGATGCGGATCTTGAGGCCTTTGAAATCGGCCAGGGTCTTGATCGGCTTCTTCGTCGCGTAGTCGCTCGCGATCTCGCAGGCGATGGCCAGGATCTTGATCCCTTTCCGCTCGCCGATCCCCCAGAAGACCTTCTTGAACTCAGGGTCGTTCAGCGCTTTCGACCCCTGCTCGATCCCGGTCAGGAGGTTGGGCGCGTCGAGAACGCCGAAGCGCTTGTCGATACCGTTGAGGAAAGCCGGCGGGATCGCCGCCATCTCGATCGTGCCGAGCTGGATGCCCTCGATCATCCGCGGTATCGCGCCGAGCTGGCTGGCCGGGAAAAGGGCGACCTTGAACTTGTCGCTCTTCGCCTCGATCTTCGCCTTGAACTGTTTCATGAAGTAGTGGATCGAGTCGTTTATCGTCGGCGAGCCGATCTTGATCCGCTTCTGGGCGGTCGACGGCTGGGCCGCGACGGCCAGCAGAACCGTCGCGAGGCTTACCCCGATCATGCGCCGGCGCAGGGCGCCCTTGTTCCGTTCAGTCATCCTTTCCTCCCTTGCATAATTCTCGTTGGTACAGCGGGTCGCGAACGTGCCGGCCACGGCCGTCAGGCGGAGGCTTTGGGACGACCGAAGCGGCAGCCGTGGGCCGAGCTGACCCCGCGCCCCCGCGCTTGCGCAAGCGGATGTCGATTGAGCTGCACGGCGCCGTTCCTCCCGGGATCGCCCTTGTCGCCGACCCTGTTCTTCATGACGCAATTCGTTGCGTCTGCATTTATTTTCATGAGATTTAATAGGCTAAATCGCTTGAATTCAAGCATGCATTGGCGGCAATCTGCCCAATTGGTTGAAAATGCATGCAGATGCCAATGTCCATCTGCCGGCAGCGCGTGCCGATGCGGACAGCGAAGGTCGAAACATGAAGGTGGGGCAGAAGGAACGGCAAGAAGAGGTCGGCGATCCGGTGTTCGACCTGCAGGATTCGCTGCCATACCTCATCGCCCGGGCCGGAACCCGGACGGAAGCGTCCTTCAAACCGTCCCTGGAGGCGTACGACCTCAGCATCGAGATGTGGCGCGTCCTCGCCACTCTGGCCGCGAAGGGGTCGATGAGCCTCCGCCGCCTGTCGGCCGAGACGAGCATCAATCCGTCCACGCTGTCGCGCCAGGCAGACCGCATGGTTAAGCGCGGGTTGATTTCGCGCCTCCCCTCGGCGGTCGACCAGAGGGTCGTCGAAGTCTTCATCGAACCTGAGGGGCTGGCCATCGTCGGTACCCTGAGCCCCGAGGCGGCACGCATTCAAAAACTGATGATGAAAGCCTTCCGCGAAGCCGAACTGCCCCTTCTGAAGGACTTCCTGCGCCGGCTCTACGTGGTCGTCACCGCATTGAACGAGGACCGGGCCGAGGAGCGGCCGCGCAAGCCGGTCTCCGCAAACGACAGATCCTGAGGCCCGCGCACTACGCGCCGGAGCCGGGACGAGGGAGGAAGAAAAAGATGGCCGTGGAACTGTATCATTTCTGGAGTTCGGTCTGTTCCGTGCGCTGCCGGATGGCGCTCGAGGAGAAAGGCGTCCCCTGGGAAAGCCGGTATGTCGATCTGTTCAAATTCGATCAGCTGGCGCCGGACTACCTGGCGATCAATCCCGGCGGGGTCGTGCCGACCCTGGTCCACGATGGGGAACCGATCCGCGAATCGACCATCATCAACGAATATATCGACAATGCCTTCGACGGCCCGTCTCTCGTCCCGGCCGATCCCGTGAGGGCCGCCCGGATGCGCGAGTTCGTCCATGCGTGCGAGGACGACTTCCCGGCCATCGCGACGATGACCTTCGTCAAATATGTCCTGCCCAAGCTGCGCAACCGCTGGGGAGACGAGGAACTCCTGAAGCAGGTCGACCGCCGCCCGCTCAAATTCTACCGCGACCTCCACCGCCGCGCGATCCAGGGGCAGATCGGCCCGGCGGAAGTCGCCGAGGCAGAACAAACTGTGCAAGACCTGCTCGACCGGCTGGAGACGACGCTGGAGGGCCGGGACTGGATTGTCGGCGACTTCTCCCTCGCGGACATCGCGGTCGCGCCCTACATGTTCCGGCTCGCGGCCCTGGGCAAGAACCTCTTCTGGTCCGCGGACAACCGCCGGCACGTGCATGAATGGTACGAACGACTGAGCCAGCGCCCCGCCTTCGTCACCGCCGTCTCCTGGCCGGACAAAAGCGGCGGCGGCTACGAGGAGGTGGGCCTCTCCGGCGGGCTACAATCGTAGCTGCCCTGGCCCTTCCGGCCGGCGGTTTTGCGTACCGATTTTCGGGAATGGAGGGCGATCGGGGACTCGAACCCCGGACCCGGTGATTAAGAGTCACCTGCTCTACCAACTGAGCTAATCGCCCTTACGCCTCGAGAGGCGGCGGCCACGGCGGGTCGGGCCGTGGCGAGGGCCGGGTTAATAGCAAAGCGGTGCAGGCTTGTCGAGGGCTTGTCGCGGGATTTTCCGACGCACCCCTCCCCTTTCTGGCCAGCGGCGGCCGGGGGCTATTCCTCGTCGGAGAACCGGCCGATCTTGGCGCCCCGATGGACCCAGGCGCTGATGACGAGACCGAAGCCGAACATGAGGGTCAGCATCGATGTTCCGCCATAGGAGACCAGCGGCAGCGGGACGCCGACGACCGGGATCAGACCCATCACCATCGCCATGTTGATGAAGACATAGAGGAAGAAGGTGAAGGCGATACCCTGGACAAGAAGGCGGCCGAACTGGTGCCGGATGGCCACCGCGATGCGCAGGCAGATGAAAAGTATCAGGCAGTAGGCGGCGAGCAGGGCCAGCCCGCCGATCATGCCGAACTCTTCCGCCAGGATGGAGAAAATGAAATCGGTGTGCATCTCCGGCAGGAAGTTCAGGTGGATCTGGGTCCCCTGCATGTAGCCCTTGCCCCAGACACCGCCGGAGCCGAGAGCAATCTTCGACTGGATGATGTGATAGCCGGCGCCGAGCGGATCGCTGTCCGGATCGAGGAAGGTGACGAGGCGCTGCTTCTGGTAATCGCGAAGGAAATTGAAGGCGATGGGGACCGCGACGGCGGCCGCGATGCCGACCGCGGCGAATTTCCAGAGGCGCACGCCCGCGAGGAAGAAAATCACGGCACCGACTGCGCCCAGGATCACCGCGGTGCCGAGATCGGGTTGTTTGAGGACCAGGGCCGCAGGCAGCATGACGAGCATGATCGGGACGACGAGATAGCGCAGCTTCCGCACCTTGTCGAAGCGCGCCCAGTGGAAATAGCGCGCGAGCGCGAGGACGAGCGCGATCTTCATCACCTCGGACGGCTGCAACCGGATGAAACCGAGATTGATCCAGCGCGCGGCGCCGCCGCCGAAGACCCCGGCGAATTCGACAAGGACGAGCAATGCCACCGCCAGCACATAGACGGCGATCGCCGCCTTGAACCAGAACCGTATGGGCAGGAGAGCGGTGACGAAGAGGAGGCCGAGCCCGACGGCAAAGCGCTGGATCTGGCGGCTCGCCCAGGGATCGTAATTGCCGCTTGCAGCCGAAACGAGGAGCGCGACGCCAACCCCCGCCACGGCGCACAGGAGGAAAATGAGCGGCCAGTGCAGTCGCCTCAATCGTCCGACGAGGGTGACGGGTTGAGGCGCGCTTTCGAGGAGCATCATGACATCGCTCCCCTAGTTCCTTGCTGTCTTGGGGGTTCCGGTGTCGACGGCGGCGGCCTGACGGCTCGGGGCGCCGGATTTCCGGATCTGCGCCTCACGCAGGATGTCCTTCGCGATCGGCGCGGCCGCGCGGGAGCCGGAGCCGCCATGTTCGACCAGAACCGCGCAGGCGTAGCGCGGCTTGTCGAGCGGCGCATATCCGACGAAAAGCGCGTGGTCCCGCCGTTCCCAGGGTAGCTGGTCGTTGCGCAGAACCCCGCGCGCCCGTTCCGCCCGGGTGATCCGCCGGACCTGGGAGGTGCCGGTCTTGCCGGCCATCCGATACTCTTCCTCCATGATCCGCGTCCAGTAGGCCGTACCGCCGGGTTCGTTGGTCACCGCACGCATGCCCTCGAGCACATGGTCGAGCTTCTTCGGATTGAAGCCGAGGTCGGTGAAGGTCGGCGCGGCGTTGCCGCTGTCGACCCCTTTGCCTTCCTCGTAGAGACCACGGAAAAGGCGCGGTTCGACCGCCTTGCCGGTGGCGAGCCGCGCGGTCATGACGGCGAGTTGCAGGGGCGTTGTCAGGACATAGCCCTGGCCGATACCGGTAATGGCCGTTTCGCCCGGATGCCACTTGTCGCGAAACTGCTTCCGCTTCCAGGCGAGACTGGGGATCAGGCCCGGAGATTCACTGGGCAGGTCGATGCCGATCCGCTCTCCCAGCCCGAGCTTGAGCGCCATCGCCCGGATGCGCTCCACCCCCAGCTTCATGGCTGTCTCGTAGAAGAAGACGTCGCAGGACTGCTTGATCGCCTGTTTGACGTTCATGTAGCCGTGGCCGCCACGGCGCCAGCAATGAAAGCGCGCGCGGCCGAGATTGAAATGGCCCGGACAGTAGAAGGCCGAATTCGGCGTGATGATGTTGTGTTCCAGCCCGGCCAGTGCGACCAGCATCTTGAAGGTCGAGCCCGGCGCATAGGTGCCGGAGATGGCCTTGTTGATGAGCGGGGTCGCTGGATCGCGGCTCAGAGACTTCCAGATGCGGGCCTTGATGCCGCCAATGAAAAGGTTCGGATCGTAGCTGGGATGGCAGGCCATCGTCAGGATGTCGCCATTCTCGATATCAATGACGACGGCGGCCGCCGAACGGTGCTGGGCAAGGCGCCGGTTCGCGAATTTCTGCAGCTCCAGATCCAGCGTGACGGCAATGTCCTGGCCGGACTCGCCGTCCCGGCGGGCGAGCTCCCGCTGGACGCGGCCGGAAGCGTTGATCTCGACCTGCCGCGCGCCCGCCCTGCCGCGCAGCGCCTTGTCGTAAGACCGTTCGATACCGTTCTTGCCCACCCGAAATTCCGGCAGGGTCATCAGCGGGTCGCTGTCCTTGGCCTTCTCTGCCTCGTTGACCGGCCCGACATAGCCGATCACATGGGCGATCTCGCCACGATGCGGGTAGGTGCGAGACAGGCCTTCCTCGATGAAGACGCCAGGCAGGTCAGGCGCATTGACCTCGATCTGAGACACCTCGGCCCAGTTCAGCTCCTTCCGGATGGTGACCGGCAAGAAGCGGCGGCTGCGCCGGATCGCCTTCTTGATGTCGGCGATCTCCTCGTCGTCGATGGGCACGATGTGGGACAGCCGGCGCAGGACCCGGTCGACGTCTTTCGCCCGCTCGGCGACGATCACCGCCCGGTAATCGTCCCGGTTGATGGCGAGAGGCACACCGAAACGGTCGACGATCCGGCCGCGCGGCGGGACGAGAAGCTGGTTGTTGATCCGGTTCTCTTCCGCCAACAGCCTGAACTTCTTCGAATCGCGCACCTGGAGGTCGTACATCCGCCAGACCAGGGCGCCGAACAGCACACCCTGTGTGCCCAGCAGCAGGGCCGAGCGACGAGTGAAGGTCTTGGATTGGTCGCGATCGTCGGGCATGGCGGGTTCAGGCCCCGCGCATGGCCGACCGGCGCAGGCGCGACAGCACCCATGCCACCGGCGGGAAGACGGCGAGGGTTACGAGAAACTGGTAGACGGCCGGCCAGGGCGCGACCCCGCCGCCCATGAGCAGAAGAAGCACGAGCCACTGCAGGACGCCGACGGCAAGGGAGACGACCGCGAAGAACGCCCAGAGTATGGCGAAGGAGCGAGCGTGAAGGGCCTTGGCCTGCGATCGCACGAACCCGGCCGCCATCAGGAGGATCAGCGCCGTCAGCCCGATCGGCGTGCCGCGCAGAAGATCCTCGAACAGGCCGATCAGGAATACGGCGACGAAAGGCATCAGCTCCGGCCGCCAGGCGGACCAGCAGACGACGCAGACAAGCGTGAGGCTCGGTGCAATGACACCGTTGCCCGCTCCGGGGATGACGACGAGGTTGAGCAGCGTCGCCGCGAGGGTCGTGACCACCGGCAAGGTACGGCGGAGCCAGCCGTCCAGGGTATGAGAGACGACCGGGCTCACTTGGCGTTCGCCTCCTTGTGCGCGCCGTCGCGCCGCGCAGAGGTTGGCCCGGGCGGCGTGGGCACGAGGCCTTCGGTCGAATAGTCGATGATGCGTACGAAGCCGACGCGGCTCCAGCTGACATATGGCCGGACGAGAATGCGTCGCGCGTCGACCGCCGCGACCTCGCCGATCGGCAGACCGGGCGGGAAGACCCCGCCGTGACCGGAGGTCACGATACGGGCGCCCTGCTTCACCTCCGTCCGGTGGCGGACGAAAACGAGATTGGCGAAATCGCCGTTGGTGCCGGCCAGGACGGCGCGCTCGCCGCTGGCCTCGATCATGACCGGGATACGCGAATTGAGGTCGGTGAGGAGCAGGATCCGGGACGCACGGTCGCCCACCTCGACGACCCGGCCGATCAATCCCTCCTCGTTGATCACCGCGAGCCCGCGGCGTACGCCCTGCTTGCGCCCCACCTGCACGATGAAGGCGCGGCGATACAGGCCGCCGGGATCGGCGATCACCCGCGCCGCGACATGACGGCCGGTGATGCGGGGCGGCGCGTTGACGAGCTTGCGCAGCCGTACATTGTCGGCTTCGAGCCGGTCGGCCTCCATCTCGCGCAGCCGCAAACGGACGATTTCCGCCTTCAGGCGGGCATTCTCCCGCTTGATGCGGTCCATGTCCTCGAAGGAGTTGAACCAGCTTGAGACGGCCTTGACCGGCAGCGAGAGCACATCGACGACCGGGGACACGGCATCCATGAGGCCGGTACGCGCGGCCTCCGCCCAGGGCGCGTTCATGCGGCTGACCGCGATCAGCCCGATGGCGGCCGCCACCAGGATGAAGAAGGCGAAACGCTGGACCCAGCGATGGATGGAGAGTAACCGGGTAACCGGCCCGCGTCGCGTGCGCACCTCTCCGTCTCCTCTTGGTTGCCGCCGGAAGGACCTTCCTGGCCGGCGGGGTGGAAGCCGTCTCCCTCGGTCAGCTGGCGGTGATCAGGACCGACTTGAGGCGCTTGAGTTCCTCGAGGCAGCGCCCGGTACCGAGCGCGACGCAGGACAGAGGATCGTCGGCGATCGACACGGGAAGGCCGGTAGCCTGGCGCAGCACCTGATCCAGGTTGCCCAGAAGGCCGCCGCCGCCCGTCAGCATGATGCCCTTGTCGACGATGTCGGCCGCCAGTTCGGGCGCGGTATGCTCAAGCGCGGTCTTCACGGCCTCGACGATCTGACCGACAGGTTCCGCCAGGGCTTCGCCGATCTGCGCCTCCGACAGGATCAATTCCTTCGGGACGCCGTTCATCAGGTCACGGCCCTTGACCGACATCATCCGTCCCTCGCCCGACTTGGGCAGGGAAGCGGTCCCGATTTCCTTCTTCACACGTTCCGCCGTCGTCTCGCCGATCAGGACGTTATGGTTCCGGCGGATATAACCGATGATCGCCTCGTCCATCTTGTCGCCGCCGACGCGGACCGACCGGGCATAGACGATGCCGCCGAGGGACAGGACGGCAACCTCGGTCGTGCCGCCGCCGATATCGACGACCATGGAGCCCGTC
>CAYGKX010000142.1:0-2171 GCA_964350225.1 uncultured Rhodospirillaceae bacterium
GGAAAGCAAGGCAGAGGCGGTCCTCACCAGACTGAATCTCACCCTTCTCGACGCCGTCCAGCGTGCAGCTTGGAACACATACGGGAAATAGCTTCGTAGCGGCGCGGTCCGCCGTTCGAGGTTACGCCGCGCGCGGATTTCCGAGGACAGGGAGGAACATCGAGGGCCTCGTCCGACGTTCCCCCCACCGGCAGACCCTAGAGATCCAGCCCGAACAGTTCGATCGCGTTGGTCCTGCCGATCTTCATCCGGTCGTGCTCGCCAATCTCGACCCGGTCGAACCAATCGGCGGAATAGTCGACATTCTCGAAGGGCCAGTCGGTCGAGAAGAGAATGTGGTCGGTGCCGATCACCTGCATCGAACAGAGAAGCGCCTGGGTGCAGTAGTTCCCGGAGACGGTGATGTAGAAATTCTCCTGGAAATACTCGGTGAACGTCCTCTTGGCGGGCTGGGGTTTGGGCGACGGGTCCCAGGCGTTCTTGTTGTCGACCCGCCAGATGCTGAAGGGCAGGTTCTCGCCCATATGGCCGATGATGATGCGCAGGTTCGGATGATCGTCGAACAGGCCGCTGCCCATCAGGCGTAACGCGTGGACGGCGGTCTCCTGACCGAAGGCCCAGCCCGGTCCCATGAGCCAGGGATGCCCCTCGTAAATGCGCCCGTCGCGGGGCAGGGGATTGCGCGGGTGCAGGTAGAAGGGGATGTCCAGCGACGCGACTTCCGCCCAGAAACTGCGGTACTGCGGCAGGTCGTAATAGAGCAGGGTCTCCGCGTCCCCGGCTTGCGAGAAGCCGTGCGCGAGCGCGCCGGCGAAGCCGAGTTCCTTAACGCAGCGGTTGAGGTCGGCAGAGGCGAGGTCCGGGTCCTGGAGGGGCAGGGCGGCGAGCGCCTGGAAGCGATCCGGATGGCGCGCGACCTTCTCGGCCAGATCGTCGTTGGCACGGCGCGCGACGTCGTTGGCCCTCGGTGTGTCGGGGATGGCCTGGATGGCGGGCGCGTTCAGGGAGAGGACCATCATCTCCATGCCATTCTCGTCCATCTCCTTCAGGCGCCGCTCCTCGGGGTCGAGGAGGCGGCCCTTCAGCTCCTCCCACGTATCCGGATGGAGAAAGCCCTTGGAATCCAGGATGGTCTCCTCGATGGCGAAATGTTCTTCCAGGCCGATTTTGCCCTGCATGGCTTACTCCCTAGGTGGTGTAGCGAGCGTCCACCGCCGGCCATGACAGCCGAAGGAAGCGCTCACGTTGTTGGATGAGTCCGTCCGGAACCGCCCGTCAGTATTGCCCTTCCGGCGGCAGTCCGAAGAGATGTTGCCCGTACATCGACATGACGGCGTCGTGGTTCAGGCTGATGTGATGATTGACCGCCGCCACGTCGCGCCAGGCGCGCTGGGTCGGGTGGTCGCGCTGAAGACCCCGGCCGCCGACCGCGTCAAAAACGAGGTTCATCGCCGTCATCGCCTCCTGGGCGATGAAGGCCTGGGTGCGCCGGTTGTGGAGGCGTGTTTCGAGCGTCGTGCGATTCTCGTCCGCGGCTTCGGCTTCCGCCGCCTCGATGTCGCGCCAGACGAGCGTGCGGCTGGCGTCGATCCGCGCGGAGGCCTCGCCGATCCGGCGCTGGACGGTCTGGAAATCGGCAACCTTCTTGCCCCCCAGGACCACGGCGCCATGGGTCGTGCGTACCCGGTTCTCCTCGATGAAGCGGTCGAGGGCGCCGGCGGCGGCAGCCAGCCCCGGCGTCGCGAGCGAGAAGGGCACGCAAGTCAGGAGCGAGATGCGATAGAGCGGGTTCTCGTTCACCTCGCATCCCGGGCCCGTGCTACCGACCGCGTCCGCGAAGCGCAGGACCCGATGGGCTGGCACGAAGACATCGTCGACCAGAACGTCGTAGCTGCCGGTACCGGCCAGGCCGACCGGCCGCCAGCTCTCCCAGTCGATGGTGTAGTCGCTCTTCGGCACGATCGTGAAGGCGGGCGCCGGTTTGCCCTCCGGCCCGACGGGCAGCATCGCGCCGCAGAGGTTCCAGTCGGAACCGGGCGAGCCGCTCGCGAAGGGGAAGCGGCCGGACAGGCGATAGCCGCCGTCCACCGGCGTTGCCTTGCCGATCGGCGCGTAAGAGCCCGATATGAGCGCATCCGGATCCGTACCCCAGATTTCCTCCTGCACCTCCG
>CAYGKX010000142.1:2181-9396 GCA_964350225.1 uncultured Rhodospirillaceae bacterium
CATATAGAGGCCCAGGACCCAGGCGGAGGAGGCGCATTCCTTTCCGAGCGCGAAGCTGGTCTCGACCATCGGAGCAAAACCGATCTCGTAGCCGCCGAAGCGCCGGGGCAGCATGGCGCGATGCAGCCCGGCGGCCTTGAATTCGGCCACTGTCTCTTCCGGCACGCGGCAGCCGTCCTCGCAGGAAAGCCCGCGCTCCGCGACGGCCGGTGCCAGGGCGCGTGCGCGGTCGGCCAGTTCCCCGATGGTTGGGATCGTGCCGTCCGGGGGCAGGGTCGTTGCAACATTCATGGCCCGTTTCCTCCTTCATTCGGCGGCCTGGAAAGGCCGGACCGCCGCCTACTTCTTGCCGCGCGCGGCCGGGGTCTTCGGTCCGCTGGCAGTCGTTTTCTTGCGCCGGCGCGGCTTCTGCGTCGCCTCGTGATATCGCAGCAGGACGGATTCCACCTCGCGCAGCATGTCTTTCAGTCGCTGCAGATCCGCCGCGGAAAAGCGTTCCGCGACGATTTCCTCGATCTTCGCCGCCTCCGGCCACAGCCGGTCGAACAGCGTCTCGCCTTCGCGTCGCAGCGATATCTGGACGGTGCGTGCGTCACGGGTCGAGCGCCGGCGGGTCAGGAGCTTTTTCTCGATCATCCGGCCGACGAGGCGCGACAGGGTCGACGACTTGACGCCGAGGGCCCTGGAGATGTCGATGAGGGTGAGCGGGCCGTTGAAATGCACCACCATCAGGACCCGCCACATCTGCAGGGTGATGCCCGCGTCTTCCAGGCTGCGGCCGATCGACTGCGGCATCAGGGCGCCGACACGCGCGACGAGGAACGGCGTGAAATCGTACAGTTCGAAAATCTTCGGCTGATTGTCAGGCATCGGCTAGCGCCCCGGTCGGTCTTGCGCAGAGGGCCGCCGGTCGGACCCGTCCGAATTATTCGTTGAAAATGCAATTAGTGCAAATTGAGCTGCGAATACCTTGACCGTTCTCATCGTCGTCTCCCTCCCGGCCTACAACAATCCGACGGCGAGCCAGGGGAAGGCGATGATGAGCAGCAGTACGATGAGCATCGTCAGCGCGAAGGGCGCCGCGCCCCGAAAGACGTCGTTCAGGGTGATGCGCGAATCGTTGAGGTTGCTGTAGATGGCGAAACACGCGAGCCCCACGGGGGGCGTCAACAAGCCGATCTCGACCGCCAGCACGGTCACGATGCCGAACCAGATCAGGCTGTGGACCTCGACGCCCTGCATTTCCATCGAGCGCAGGACGATGGTCAGGATCGGCACAAGGATCAGCATGATCGACGCCGAATCGAGGATCGTGCCCAGCATGACCAGCAGCACGACATAGATCGCGATCATCCCGTAATAGCCGAGCCCGGCGGCCGAGATACCTTCTTCGAGCGCGCCGGGAATACCGCTGACCGCGATCATGCGGGCATAGAGGTGGGCGGCGACGAGCAGGAAGCAGAGTGCCGCCGTGACGTAGCCGGTCTCGACCAGGACCTTCCAGAGCGAGCGGAAGGTGATCTTCCGCCGTGCGACCGCGATGAGAAGGGCGCCGAGGGCGCCGACGCCGCCCGCCTCCGTGGCCGTGAAGATGCCGCCATAGATGCCGGCGAGAATGAAGGCGACCAGCCCCAGGATCGGTCCGATCTTGATAAGCATCTCGCCGCCGCTCATCAACGGCGTCTCGGCACCGCCGGCGTCGACTTCGGCGGACGGAGCCTTGCCACTCTCGAAGACCGACTTCGGGAAGCGGTTCGCCATGACCGAAATCAGGACGGCGAAAGCGAGAGCCAGCAAGATGCCGGGCATGACCCCGGCGATGAACAGATCGCCGATCGAGGTTTCTGCGAGGATGCCGAAGATGATGAGGAGAAGGCTCGGCGGGATCAGCATGCCGAGGACAGAGCTGCCGGCGACGACGCCGACGGCGAAGCGGCTCCTGTAGCCGATCCGCAGCATCTCCGGCACGGCGATCCGGGTGAAGACCGAGGCCGAGGCGATGCTGGTCCCCGTGATCGCGGCGAAGATGGCGTTGGCCGCCACGGTCGCCGTACCGAGGCCGCCCTTGAGGCGCCGGAAGAGCTGGTGGGCAACCGAGAAGGCGTCCTTCCCGACGTCCGAGACGGCGACGAACATGCCCATCAGCACGAAGAGCGGGACCACACCCAGCTCGTACTGGCGCAGGCTCTCGTTGGCGGCGAGGGCCAGCATCTTGCCCGAGATCTCGGCGCTGTCGCGGATTACGAGGACGCAGAAGAAAGAGATGATGGCGAGCGCCACGCCGACATGCATGCCGAGGTAGACGAGGGCGAGCATGAAGGCGACGGAGAGGACGCCGACGACGATGCCGCTTTGCGACGCGAGGGCGAACCTTGCGGCGACGATCAGGGCGACCGCCGCGGCCAGGATCAGGATCAGCCGGACGCTTCCCTCCTTGCCGCGGCCGTTCGATACCAGTCCACGGACATCGGTGGCGAACAGCAGCAGGAACTGGATGCCGGCGGTCGTCGCGCCAACGAGGACGACGAGCTTGATCGGCCACTCGGCGAAGGTGAAGTCGCCGAGGTTGCCGAAATAGGCATCGGAGACCCAGGCCTTTTCCATCAGCGGGTAGCCGTAGAGGACGATGACAACCATCATCCCGAGCCCGGCCAGGTGAAAGACGGCCTGCAGCATGTGGAACCAGGGGCTCCGGCGCGCCTCCAGGCGCATGAGCACGACTTCGTTCCGGGTGATCCGGCCGTTTCGCAGGGCGTCCGGCAACTGCAGGAAGACGATCGCGATGATCGAAAGGGTGATGATCAGCGGCACGCCCCGGATGGGCGTGTTGAACAGCGCCCGGGCGATGACGTCGGCATTGATCAGGACCATCATGACAAAGATCCAGAGCGTGCCGATACCGTTCAGTCCGGAGAGGAGGCCGCCGAACAGGCGCGCCGGAAGGGAAGGCGGGGCCTCGGGGGCACCCGCCTCACCCGGACGCGCGAGGCCGGCCGCGGTCGAGGCCGGCATCGATGTCTACTCCTTGTCCCAGTCCCGGGGCGGGGAGATGCCGCGGGCACGGGCTTCCTCCATATAGGCCTTGACGACCGCCTTGCCTGGCAGGCCCTTGGCTTCGAGCGCCTCAGCCCACTGCTTCGCGAGACCAGGAAGGACCGCGGCCCAGCGCTTGCGCTCGGCATCCGAGAGGGTCGAGAACTTCACGCCCTTTTTCTTCATGATGCCGGCGAATTTGGCCAGCCGGCCGCTGTTGACCTTTACATATTCCTGCGACCAGTCGTCCGCAGCCGTCTGGAAGGCTTTCTTCAGGCAATCGGAGAAGCTTGCCCAGGTCTTGGCGTTCACGGTGAGAGAGGCCACCGAAGTCGAACCGAAGTTGGTCTGGGTGTAGTTCTTCGCGACCTGATAGGTGCGATAGGGAAAGGCGAGATAGATGATGATCGGGTAGCCGTCATAGAGGCCGTTCTTGATGCTCGTGTAGGAATGGAACATCGAGGAGTTCACGATCACCGCGCCGGTGCCGCGGATGTAGTTTCCCAGGGCGCCGCTGGCACCGATCTTGTGCCCCTTCAGGTCCTCGTAACGCTTGACCGGGAAGGTCGAGAAGAGCTGCATCGAATGCTCGGCGGCGGCTGCCAGGAAGACCTGGCCATACCGTTCGTACATCTTGTTCATGGCCGGCACCTTCTTGCGCACAGCCCTTTCGACCTCCGTCATCACTTTCGGATCGGCGACTACGAACGGCATGACGGAGGGGAACTGTTCGAGCGGCAGCTTGGCCTCCTCGAAATTGCGCAGCACCATCCCGACATGGGCGATGCCTTCCTCGACGGCCTCGAGGGTTTCGCCGAACTTGGCGAGCGACTGGCCGTAGGCCTGGTTCCAGGTGATGTTGTCGCCGCAGGCCTTGGCCCGTTTCGTTACCTCGGGCACGAAGAAATTCTTCGTCACGAAGGACGGCGTGACAATGGGCGGCGGGGCGCTGGCGAGGGTGAGCTTGTAGTCCTTCGCCGAGGCCGGCGTTGCGGCGGCGGCGAGTGCGAGACCGGCGAGCGGAATCGAGAAACACTTCTTGCGCATTGTCGGATTTTCCTCCCGGCGCGACGCCGTTTTCATGCGAACGGCTGACGGCGCGTCTTTATGGTTTGGGGCGGTCGGCAGGTGCCGCCGCGAACGAAGGGACCGGCCCGGCATGCACCGATGTCACGGTTCCCCCTCGCAAAAAACGGTAGCCAGTTTTCATTGCAAATGCAACAGTTCCCATCGGAACGATTCGGCGGGCGGTAAGTGTGCCGGCACGTATTGAACAAAGTGAAATTGCCGCGGGCGGCGGGCGCTGACGAAGGCCCGGGGAACCTGCGGACACTCGGAGGAACGCGAAGTCATGAAACTCGTCACGATCGAAATCGATGGAACAGAGCGTCCCGGGGCGCTGTTGGAAGACGACGTCCTGGACCTGACGGCGGCCGCTCGCCTATTGGGCACCGAAGCGCCGGCTGACAGCCTCCTGAGGATCCTTGAGGGCGGAAGTGCCGGGCTGGATGCGGTCCGTCGTCTTGCAGAGAGCGCCGCCGGCAAGACCGACGATCTGCGCGGGGACGGGGCGCTGCTCGCCTCGGACGGGGTGCGTTTCTGTCCGCCCATTCCGCGCCCTGGCTTCATCTTTTCCGTCGGCATGAACTACCGCCAGCATCTGGAGGAGATGAATACGCCGATCCCGGAAAAGCCGGCCGGCTTCGTGAAGGCGCCAACCTCGCTGAACGGTCACGGTCAGCCGATACGGCTGCCGGCCGGGCATGCGGACATGGTCGATTTCGAGGGAGAGCTGACCTTCGTCTTCGGACGCGACTGCTTCCAGGTTTCGGAAGCGGAGGCGATGGACTATGTCGCGGGCTATACGATCGCGAACGACGTGTCGGCGCGCGACTGGGTGCCCGGTGTCTTCGCCGCCGAGGGCAACATGGCGGCGATCCACGCCTGGGAAGCCAATATCCTGGGTAAGCAATACCCGACATTCACGCCGATGGGCCCCTGCATCGTGACGGCCGACGAGATCGCCGACCCGGGCGCGCTGCATCTCGTGACCCGGCTGGACGGCGAGGTCATGCAAGACACGATGACAGAGCTCGTCTTCCCCATTCCGCGGCTCATTGCACACTACTCGCAATGGTACCGATTCCGCCCGGGCGACATGGTGACGACCGGGTCGCCGTCCGGCGTCGGTTTCGGCCGGGATCCGAAGGTTTTCATGAAGCCGGGCCAGACCGTAGAGGTGACGGTCGAGGGTATCGGTACCCTGTCCAACCCGATCGTCGCCGCCTAGGGAGAGGCCGGAACCGGACCCGCGGAAGGGCGGGTCGTCGAAGATGCAGCGATTGAATCCGTGGCCGGGAAAAGCCTATGATTGCGATAGCTTGGCCACAATCGCCGGGGCACAGACCCTTGGCGTTGTCGAGAACCAAACGGCCGATGTCAGCGCGCCGATTTCAACCCCATAGGGAGACGAAACGATGAGCGAAGCTCAAGCCCAGGAACAGACCGCCGAGCGTCCCGCGCCGCGTATGGAAAAGTCGGCCGACCCGGTCCTAAAGCTCAATTTCCTGTCTCACGGCACCCTGGAGAGCCGCGATCTCGAGCGTGCCCGGGATTTCTATACGGAATTCCTCGGTCTGGAGGTCGTGCGCACCAGCCCGATCTCCCTGCTGATCCGCCTTGGCGGCCCCAACACCATTGCGGTGGTGGAGCAGCGCAAGAAGGACGAGATCATGTCTATGCTCAACCATAACGGGCTGGATGTCGCGACGGAGGCCGAGGTCGACGCCGCCTATGAAAAGGTCGTCGAGTATGCCGAGAAGTACGATCTGAAAAAGATCTCCAAGCCAAAGGTGCAACATGGCACCTACAGCTTCTATTTCTGGGACATGGACGACAATGCCTGGGAAATCCTGACCAACCCCAAGGACGGTTATTCCTGGCTGTTCACCCTGGGCGACCAGGAGGGCAAGGGACATATGGACCGCAATTTCGAGCGGCCGACGGACTGATCGATCCATCGAGGGCGCAGTCCGGACGGACCGCCTCGCAACGATCCGACACCCCGCTCCGGTGCGCCGTGGCGGGGTGTTTCGTTTCCGATCCCCGCTTGGGGATCCCACGAAGGCAGTTGACTGTACGGGAAGTACGTTATTAACTTTTAATTAATGATAAAATTATCTGGACGGAACACCGCGAGATGACGACCGATGGGCGAACCGTACGGCGCAGGCCGCGCCACCAGATGGGTGTCCTGCGTACCATGGGCATCCTGGGTACCCTGGCGGGCGTGACGATCTTGTTGGCGATACATCAGCCAGCGCCCGCGCACCGGATGGACCGGGAACTGCCGGAGCCGGCGCTCAAGGTCGAAGCCGATACCCGCGGCAAGATCAATCGGCAGGAACGCGCGTCGTCCATTTGCGATCGCACCGCGTCCGGTCCCGGCAGGACGGTCGGGGAAGACACCCGCCGCAACGCGGTGTGCCGACGCCTCGACGACGGACAGCCGCTCATCGCATGGCCCTGACGCTGCGGATATCAGACGGCGAGCGGTAGGGTCACCCGGAAGCAGGCGCCGCCTCCGGTCCCGTCGACGAGCCTGAGGTCCCCCCCCAGATTTTCCACGATCCTCTGACTGATCGCGAGGCCGAGACCGGTTCCCTGTTTCGCCGTGCCCGGCCGCTCGCCGGCCTGGGCGAATTTCCGGAAAATGTCCTCCCGGGCGCCGGCCGGAATGCCGGGTCCGTTGTCCTGGATCGTGCAGAGGTAGCGGCCATTTTCGACCCGGCTCGAAACCTCCACGACGGGGTCCGCCCCGTCGTTATGCTTGATGGCATTGGACAGCAGATTGATGAAGACCTGATGCAGCCGGTCGGCGACCGCCGATACGGAGGCTTCCGGCGCCTCCAGGCGCGGCCGGAAGGCGACCCGGCCCGACCCCGCCAGCCCCTGGCAGGTCTCCAGCGCGCGTTTGAGGACGTCTTCCGCCTTGATCGTCTGAAGGGTCCAGTTCGGTTCGCCTTGCTCGAGATGGCTGAGGTCGAGGATTTCGTCGAGCAGGCGCGTCAGGCGGAGGGTCTCCGAATGGATGATGTTGAGATACCGGGCGCGTTGCTCGGCCGGCAGGTCCTGGTTCTGCATGAGGATCTCGGCGAAGGAGCGGATCGAGGTCATCGGCGT
>CAYGKX010000143.1:0-980 GCA_964350225.1 uncultured Rhodospirillaceae bacterium
AAGGGGCTCTACGCGGTCAATTTCGGCGGCGGCCAGGTCGACATCACCAACGGCAAGTTCGTCTTTTCCTGCACCGAGGCCTACCTGATCGAGAACGGCAAGCCGACCCGGCCGGTCAAGGGCGCGACCCTGATCGGTAACGGCCCCGACGTCCTGACGAAGGTGAGCATGATCGGCAACGACATGACCTTGGACCCCGGCATCGGGACCTGCGGCAAGGCGGGCCAGGGTGTGCCGGTGGGTGTCGGCCAGCCGACCCTGAGGGTCGACGCGATCACGGTCGGCGGAACGGAGACAGCCTAGGCGCGGGCGCCAATGGAGGCCTGACCGGTCGCGGGCGGACCCGTGGCAGTCCGGCCAGTGAGAGCCGGGTAGTGAGGTACGGGTAGTGAGGTCCGGCTAGTGAGGTCGGGCTAGTGAGGTCGGACTAATAAGGTCCGGCGTAGTCCTCGAGATCGAAGGCGACCGCGGTCGCTGGCAGTGCAGTATCCGACCGGGTTTGCCCGGGCCCAGAGGCTCCGGACGCATACATGAATAGAGCCGCAACGACGGCAGCCTGCGTCAACAGGATGGAAAGTCTGGCCATGAGCCTACCCGTTCGACAGTCCCGAATTCAGCCGCGCCGACAGTCGGCGTTCGGCAAGAATTATTAACTATAATGGTCAAGACATGAATGGGGCAACGACCCTCGACGCAGGACGACAGCGGCGATGACACGATGAACGGTCACATACGCTACCTCCTCTTCATCCTTGGAATCATCGGCGCCGTTGCCCTGACGGTCTGGATCGCGTCGCAGTTCGTCGACCAGCTGCGGTTCGACCGGGACGGGCCGTCGGCCGTCTTCATCCTGTCGCTTCTGGTTCTTCTGGGCGGCCGGTTCCTTCTGTTCCGGGACGTCCGGCTGAAGCAGGTTGCGAGCGCCGTACTGGTGTGGGGCGCGATCGGACTGCTTTTGATCCTCGGCTATTCCTACCGTG
>CAYGKX010000143.1:990-2233 GCA_964350225.1 uncultured Rhodospirillaceae bacterium
CTACCGTGACGACCTGACCCGGATGTGGCAGCGGATCACGGGCGAACTGTCGCCGGGCACCGCGGTCACGGAGGGCCGCAGCCTGCGCATCTCCCGGGCGGGCGACGGGCATTTCTATGCCGACGTCTCGATCGACGGACACCCGATGCGGCTTCTGGTCGACACGGGCGCGACGAACACGGTCCTGTCCCGGCGCCAGGCCCGGGCCATCGGCCTCGACCCCGACACGCTCGACTACCGGGTCCTCCTCAGCACCGCGAACGGCACGATCCGTGCCGCGCGGGTGACGATCAAGAGCCTACGTATCGGCGGCGCGACCCTGCGTAACCTCGGCATCCTTGTTTCCGGCTCGACGGCGAGCGACGTCTCCGTTCTCGGCATCGGAACCCTCAACCGGTTCCGCGGCTACCAGGTCCGCGACGGGGTGCTCACCCTCTTCTGGTGAGCCCCCGCCATCCGGTCGAACCCGGGACGGCCGTCTACCAGCGGATCTGGAGCCGGCCCGTCACGCCGTGGGTCTGCCGGTCGCCGGCCCACTCGCCGTCGTAATTGACCGACAGGGTGATGCCCTGGCTCCATTCCGCCTTCACCCCGGCCCCGAAGGTCAGGATGTTCCGGCTGCCTTCGTCGCCGGTGACGGTGAAGCTGCCCGGAATGCCGGTCAGGCTGGAGGTGATCGGCCGGGTATTGTCGAGCAATTCCCGCGCATAGCCGACCTCGAGGGACGGCACCAGCATCAACCCCTGCCGCACCGCGAAGGGGCGTGCGGCGCGCATGCCGAAGCGCAGGCGGAGGCTGTCGTCGGTCCGGCTGTCGACCGTCAGGTTGAGGGCACCCGCGCCGGTCTCGGTGAAGCCGTTCTGGCTGAGCTGCACCCAGTCGATGCCGCCCGACGCTTCCAGGGCGATCGAACGCAGGTTGAACCCGTAGCCGACCGTCGCGTGGGCCGCATACTGGTTGCCTTCGGTCTTGCCGTTGGCCGTCGTGTTCACGGTGCCGAACTGCAGGGTCCGGTCGGCCTCGATCCAGTTCCGGGAATAGGTGAAGGAAGCGTCGGCGAACCAGCGGCTGCCGTACCAGGCCGTGTAGACGCCGATCCCGACATTCGACAGGTCGCCGTCCCCGCCGACGCCGGAGAAGTCGATGTTCGACTTCGACCCGCCGACCATGATGCCGACGATCCAGCGCTTGCGCAGCGCGAGGTCCACGCCCATCACGCCGCCCGTCGTGAAGCCCGAATAGC
>CAYGKX010000143.1:2243-3440 GCA_964350225.1 uncultured Rhodospirillaceae bacterium
GCCGAGGCTGGTCGAGGTCCGGTCCTTCGACAGGTAGGAACCGATGGCCGAGGCCCAGACGGACCAGCCATAGGGATGGGTGTTGGGCGAGAAGCCGCGCGGCGAATCCGCCCCGGGCGTGGGGATGGCGTCGGGTCCGGTATCGGCGACCTGCGTGCCGGACCGGGTGCCGGCCAGCAGCGACCCGCCTCCGCACAGGACGCTGACGGCCCCCGACGCGGCGGCGCACCGGAGGGTGCGCACCCGGCTGTCGACGAGCCGGCCATACTGCCGGGCCGTGTCGAAGGAGAAGGCGGTGAAGCTGTCATAGACCTCGCCGCCGATCTGGTCGAATGCGTTCGGGCCGCCGGCGACAATCTGGGTCAGGAGGAGGATCTGGGACTCCTCGATATAGACCCCGACTGCCACCGCCTGGCTGCCGAGATAGTTCGCCACCGCCTGCTGGTTCGGCGTCAGGTTCGGCAGCGCCGACGGCATCGTTGCAATGATGAGGTCGACGTTGTTGCCGGAAGCCGGATCGTTCGGGTCGAAGGTGCCCGTATCGTCCACCCGTCCGACCCAGGCGAAGCTGGAGCCGAGGCCCGCCCCGGTCACCGAGGAGGTCTCGAAGATCGTCGGGATCGGGTTCTGGGTCGAGACGATCCGATACTGCTCGAAGGTCGAGAAGCCGGTCGAGGACGGGCTGATCTCGATGTTGCCGAGAAGCGCGGCGGATCCGGTAACCGCCAGCAGGTCGGCGGCCGAACCGGGGTCGACCTCCGCCTGGAAATTGCCCCCGGACGCCTGATTGTAGGCGCCGGTGAAGAACAGGGTGCCGACGCTCGCCCCCGGGGCAAGGGTGCCGCCCTGGTTGTCGAGGAGATCGGCCCTGATCGTGCCGGTGCCCAGGACCGTGCCCGAGGTCACGACGATGTTGCTGCCTGTCGCGTCGTAGATGGCGGCGCCGAAGACGCGCAGTTGCCCCGTGCCGTCGATCGTCGTCGTGGCGCCGGCATTATAGGTGCCGCCGTCGAGGCGCAGGATGCCGACATTCGGCACGTTGGTCGCCCCCGTCGCGGTGTAGACGCCGCCGGTCACGAGCAGGGTGCCGTTCGTCACCGTCGTCACGAGGCTGGTGTCGATCGTGCCGCTGTCCAGCCGCGTGACGCCGCCGCCGTCGACCGTCAGGTTTCCGAAGGCGTCGAAGTTGCCATTGTT
>CAYGKX010000143.1:3450-7261 GCA_964350225.1 uncultured Rhodospirillaceae bacterium
CCGTTGACGGTCGTCGTGCCGTGCGACTTGTAGAGGGCATTGTCCACGCGCAGCACGCCGCCGGCGAGGACCGACGTCTCGACCGCGGTGTTGCCCGGGTCGCCGTTGTTGACGATGCCGCCGTCCTTGACCCACAGAAGGCCGGCCGTCTGCACGGTGACGTTGCTCTCCGTCTGGACGAGGCCGCCCAGGACGACCAGCTGGCCGCCATTCACGAAGAGGTTCACGTCGCCCCCGGCGTCGACGAGGTTGAGTTTGCCGCCGGTGTTGACCCGAAGGAGCCCGGTCGTGACCGTCACGTCGGCTTCGGCGCGATAGATGCCGGTGTCGTTGATGACGATGGTGCCGCCGTCGACCGTGGTCGCCCCCCGGGCGCGATAGTTGCCGCCGTCGACCCTCAGCGCGCCGCCGTTGGCCGTCGTCGCGCCCACGGAGACGTATTTGCCGCCGTTCACCCACAGGAGGCCGCTGTCGACCTGGGTCGTCGTGAAGGCCTTGAAGTCGCCGCCGTCGACGCGCAACGTGCCGCCGTCGACCAGGGTCGCGCCGCGCGCCTTGTAGAAGCCGCCGTCGACCAGAAGCGTGCCGCTCGTCACCGTGGTCGTAAGCGCCGCGTCGAAGACGCCTCCGGTGTCGACATCGATGCTCCCGCCCGTAACCGTCACGGCCCCGTTGGCGTCATAGAGGCCGCCATTGCCGACCCTGAGCGTGCCGCCGCTGACGTCGGTCGTGCCGCCGGTCGTCTGGGTACCGAGAATGTAGAGCAGCCCGCCCGTGACATCTGTCGTATCGGAGATATTCAGCGTAGCGCCGGCCTGAAGGCGCAGGGTGCCGGCATTGACCGTCGCGGTATCGAAGCTGCCCGGCCCGTTGTTCAGCCCCCAGGTGCCGCTGCCGTTCTTGACGAGGTTCTCGAAATTGAGGAACTGCGCACCGGACAGGTCGAAGGGGCTTGTCCCTGACCCGGTGAGGACGAGGCTGTCGCCGGCACCCGTGTTGCCCTGTCCATCGATGATGCCGGTCACGGTCCCGCCGGTCAGGAGCGTGACCGTGTCGTCGCCGTCGCCGAGCGCCGCACCGCCGGTGATGTTCAGGCTACCGGCGACCGTGATCGCGTCGCTTCCCGTGCCCCCCGCGATGCCGCCGTTCGCGTTGTAGACGCCGCCCGATTGGATCACCAGCAGTCCGCCGTCGATGGTGGTGAGGCCGGTCGCGTTGAATGTCGCGGCGGCCCTGACCCTGAGGGTGCCGGCGATCATGGTCTCGAGATCCTCTGTGACGTCGGTCAGGGCGACACCGTCGCCGACATCGAGGGAGCCGCCCGCCTCCACCGTCGTCGTATTGCCGGTTATCTGCCAGGTACCGGTGAGGATCAGTTTACCGCTGAGGACGCGCACCGACGTCCATTCTCCGACCCCGGAAGTGCTGTACAGGGAAAACTCGCCGGGACCTTCGACCTCAAGCCGCTCGAAGCCCGGAAAAAGGCTTGCCATCGGGTTTCCGGGGCCGCCGGAGGACGGCGTGAATGCGGGAATGTTCGAGACGATCCGGATGGTGTCGATGTCATCCCCGCCATAGACGCGGGTACTACCTAGCACGAGGTTGGTGAAACCCGCCGCCGACATCTTGAAAAAATCGTCGCCCTCCCCGAGGTGGATATCCTCGGTCACATTGCCATCGTTGAAATTCACCACATCCGCGCCGGCGCCCATCTGGATCTCGGCGGAGATATTCGCGCCGGCGTCGATGTTGACCGTGTTGGCGCCGGCTCCGTCGAGAATGGCTGTCGCCGTCCCGCCCAGGGCAGCCGAAACGTTGATCGTATTGCCGGTCGATGCGTCGTCCAGCACGATGGCGTCGTCGAAGGTCGTCGTCGCGGGGACGGGCAAATTGATCTGACTGTTCTGGACGTTGACCAGATCCAGAACGCAGTTGTTGGCATAGGTGCCATCGCCAGCGCCAAAAACACCGACGTCAACCGTCGCGCCCACGGAATCGTATACTTGGATCGAAAAACTGGAGTTGGTTTGGATAGGGCCATTGTTGGAGAGTGTGGTGTCCGGCGTGCAGGCCGCGTCTGCCGCACCGGTGGTTGCCATCAATCCCATCGCGGCCAGCCCGGCAACGGCGGTCGTGGCGAGCAAGCCGCGCCGCAGGCGGCGGCCCGCGCGCCCGGCCGCGGACACGCCCGGCGAGTTGGCCCGAAAGCCCTGAGTGTCGGCGGAACGTGCGAATAGAACGGTTCGATGACGGCGCATGAGCGGTTCTTCTCCATTGTTTTCTATGTCCGCACCGCGATCGTCGCGTCGGGCACGGCCTGGTTCCGCATGCGCGCACTCTCGGCGGCGGGCAGCCGACGGGCACACGCGGCACGACGCAGGGCCGGGCGCCCCGCGGTCACATTCGCTTCGAGACTGGAAACCTCCCCCCTAACCCCCGGGAGAGCCACGAGTGATATTTCATGTATTTTTTGGTGGACAAAAATGAACGTAAGGCTAAAGGCTCGGGAATATTTGCCGCGAGGCCGGCGTTATTCTCGCGAAATCCGGTCGCTGACGCCTGCCTCGCCATCGAAGACGTCTGTCGGACCGTCAACCAGTTCGAATACCTCGACCTCGCCGTCGCGACCCCGCAGCTGACGGTCGCCGATGGAGCGGATGACGAACCCTTCGCCGAGATCCTCGCGTGTCTTGCCGCTGACGAGGATAACCGCCTCCCGGCTGCCGTCGTCGACCTGCTTGCCCAACTGTTCCAGCCGCTGGGCGACATTCACCATGTCGCCGATCGCGGTGTAGTTCACCCGGTCGGCCGGGCCGATGTTGCCGACGGTGGCCCGGCCGGAGTGAATGCCGATGCGGATGCGGACCGGCGGCAGGCCCCGGCCGACCCGCCGAGCGTTGTCAGCGCTGATCGCATCGCGGATGGCCAGGGCGGCCCGCGCCGCCCGCTCCGCGCGGTTCTTCTGCTTCTCCGGCGCCCCCCAGAAGGCCATGACGCTGTCGCCGATGAACTTGTCGACCGTCCCGCCTTGATCGTCGATGCAGCGGGTCACGAGATCGAAATGGTCGTTAAGGAAATCCGCGACCTGCGCCGCCCCCGCTCCCTCCGCCAGGGCCGAGAACCCGGCAACGTCTGTGAACATCACGGTCAGGTTCCGGTTGTCCGACACGATGCCCGAGAGGGAGCCGGTCTGAACCAGGCGCCGCGCCAAGGTCTTCGGCACATAGGCCTGGAACCAGCGCATCGCGCCCAGCATCGAATTGAACGCCCGGGACTGTTCGTCCAGCTCGCGCACATTGCTGGACGGCAGGTCGCGGATCCCGTCGAGGTCGAAGGCGGCGACGCGCCGCGCGGCATCGGAGAGCCCGCGCACCGGCCGGGCGAGGCGGCGGCCGATCAGGATCGCGAGGAGGACCGCGACGAACAGCGCGACCAATCCGACAACGAGCGAGGTGAGCAGGCGTTCGATCTGCTGGCCGAAACTCTCCGCACGGGCGTAGGCGCCGATCGTCCACTGGCCCGTCCCATAGCCGGCAATATTCTTGTAGAAAACGACATATGTAACGCCGTCGGCGGTGACGATCCGATTCTCGAGAGGAGGCCGCGCGCGGAGAACCGGGTCGTCCGAGGCCGCCGGGTTCCACAGGTTGCGCATAACGGGATCGTGCAGCTCCGACAAGGCCGGTGTCGGCCGCCATGCCCGTCCGCGGGAGCCGGTGACGAGTTCCGGATGGGCAAGCACACGCCATCGGTCGAGCAGGATGAAGGCATTGATGTTCGTGCCCCGGGTCGAATCGCGCAAATAACTCGA
>CAYGKX010000143.1:7271-9389 GCA_964350225.1 uncultured Rhodospirillaceae bacterium
CCGCTTGCCGTCGCGGAAGACGCCCCGGCGTGCAACCAGGAGCGTGGATTTGATCTCCTGCCGCCAGACGGGACCGACCCAGCTCGTCCGGCGCGTGGTACCGAGCGTCCGCAGGGCCGCCCGTACGTCTGCATCCTTGCGCAGATCGAGGACACGGGTGACCAGTTTCCCGTCCTCCCGCATGGCGCCGTAGCCGCGCAGGTCGTTGCGGACATAGAGGATCGCGCCGATCTGCGGCACCCCGGACAAGGCCCCTTCAAGGAAGTGCTGGAAATCCGCCGGGCGGTCGTGCTCGATCGCGCCGCGTTCCACCGCCCGCGCCACCGCCTCGACGACCCCCGAACCGGGCGCGAGATTGTCGCGCACCTGGAATTCGAGCTGTCGGATCGTCAGGTCCGCCTTGTCCTGGAGCAGGTCCATCGTGTTGCGGGTCGCGGTCCACAGGCCCACCGCGAGGACTGCCAGAACCGCCAGGCCGACGAGAATGCCGAAATTCCGAAACAGGACGACGGTGAGCGGCGATCCGCGGCGCGGGCGGGCCTCGGCGCGCTCAAGCGCGGAGGCGGGCGCACGGGATGACACCGCCGGTTCGGCAGGCGCCCGTCCGGCGTCCGGCAATGTCGAGCCGTCCGTCGCGCCGTTGCCCGGTCGCGACGTCCTGTCACCTTCGCTGTCTATATCTCACCACCCCGGATTGCGCGGACCAAGGGAGGAATCATAGCCCCCGGGGCGCCGCGTGGCATGCTCTTTCCGACGCGGGTCCGGGCGGGCGCAGCCGGTGGGGCCGTTGGTCGCGCGGTTGGTTGTGCGGTCGGGATCGGTGCCCATGCGGGGGAGAAGTCCTTGCCGAACGCTCACACACCGTTAATCCTGTCTTATCACTTGATCGGCAACCCTCCAGACGAGGGAACGCACGACCGGCCGAACCAGGGACGGCGATGAAGACGATATGGTCAGAGGGGACGGAAACGGGCCGCAGGATCGCCCTGCGACCCCGCCGCCGGGTGGCCGGGTTCCGGGCGCGCCTTCTCGCGGGCACAGCGCTGCTCGCCGGTGCGCTGACGATGTCGAGCGTGCCCGCCCGGGCCGACTGCACGGACCCGACCGCCGACGGCCAGACCATCAACTGCACCGGCGGCGACCGGACGACCACCTGGTCGACCCTTGGCTTCAGCTCGCTGATCCTCAACGTCAACAGCGACAGTGCGAGCGACGTCAACGTGACGTCGGGCGATGGCATATCGGTCGATTCCGGCAGCGTCGGCGTCACGATCAACGTCGAGAATAACGGCACGGTCACCACCAGCGACACATCGGCCAGCGCGATCGTCTTCGGCAGCGGCAGCAACGTGGCCACGATCAACGTCTTCAGCGGCAGCAGCGTCACCGTCTCGGGCGCCGGCCAGACTGCGATCGACACGACGGCCGCCGGATCGGGATCGGTACTCTCGCTCAACAACAACGGGACGATTTCGAGCGCCAGCCTGGCCGTCTGGGGGGGAGCGGGATTCGAATTCGTTACGAACACCACAACCGGCACGATCACGGGCAGCCTCGACCTCGGCGACAACAATGACAGCGTCAACAACAGCGGCACGATCACCGGCAACATCATCATGGGCGCCGGGACCGACACCTTCACCAACACCGCCACCGGCAGTGTCTCCGGCGCCGTCCAGCTGGGCTCGGGCAACGACACGGCGAACCTCGAGACGGGCCAGTCCCTCGGCTCCCTCAACGCCGAAGACAATACGGACACCCTGGCCCTGTCGGGCACGGGAACAGGGACCATCGACTTCAACTCGGTCCAGAATTTCGAGATCCTGACGGTTACCGACGCAGGAACCTGGACCTTCAGCGGGACGTCCACGACCCTCGACAGCGCCACCATCACCTCCGCCACGGTCGAGGTCGCCGCCGGTGCCCTGATCACGATGACCGGTGGCGCGACGACCCTGAGCGGCGCGACCCTGTCCATCGCGGACACCGCCAGCTTGTCGGGCACCGCCTCGATCACCGGCAGCGGCAGTGGCGAGACGATCCAGGTCGACGGCACCCTGGGCGTTACCGGCGCGATCTCGCTGGCCCACGGCACGGACAGCCTGACGATATCCTCGA
>CAYGKX010000144.1:0-9379 GCA_964350225.1 uncultured Rhodospirillaceae bacterium
TGTCGAACGTGAACCTGCCGGCCCTCGGCACCTATGCCGCGTCGAAGGCGGCGGAGCTGTCGCTGACCCAGGGCGTCCGCGCGCAGCTGGCCGCCCAGGGCACGCTGGTCGTCGCCGTCATGCCGGGGTCGATCGACACGCGGATGACACCGGGCGGGGAGGAGAAGCCGGCCGACGTGGCGGCCGCCGCACTCGACGCGGTCGAGGCGGGGGAGGAGGACATCTACCCGGGCGGGATGGCCCAGGGCGTCTCCCAGGGCCTCGCGGCCGACCGCAAGGCGGTGGAGAAGGAATTCGCGCAATATCTGCCTGAATAGACCTGCCGGGGCAGGTCTGCGGAGGAAGAAGACGGTGGTCGAGGTCACCCCCAACCCGAACGGCTTCGGCGCCCGCATCGCGGGTGTCGATCTGACCCAGCCGGTGAGCGACGGCGCCTTTGCTGCCATCGCGCTCGCCCTGCATGAACACGCCGCCGTCGTCATACCGGAACAGGCGCTGACCTCCGCCCAATTCACCGCCTTCGGGCGGCGTTTCGGGGAGCCGGTCCTCCATGTGGAGGAGGATATCCGGCTGAAGGAGGAGCCGCTGATCCTCACCCTGTCCAACGCCGATGGGCGGCCGGAACGCCAGTATAACGGCGGCGCCTTCTGGCACACCGATCTGGTCTTCACCGACGAACCGGCGAGCGCCACGATGCTGAACGCCGTCGCCGTGCCGCGCACCGGCGGGGAGACCCGGGTGGCCGACCAGTTCGCCGCCTATGACGCACTGCCGGAAACCCTGCGCGCGACGCTGGATCCCCTGATCGTCCGCCATTGCTACGAGGGGCGGACCGACGGGTCGATGCCGACGGTGCGGCATCCGCTGATCCGGCGCCATCCGGTGACGGGGCGCCGCGCGCTCTATGGCGTCGGCGGCACGGCCCTCGGCATCGACGGCATGCCCGACGACGAGGCGCGGTCGCTCCTCGACGAACTCTATGCCCATGCGACCGACGACCGCTTTGTGTATGAACACCACTACGCCGTTCACGATCTCCTGATATGGGACAACGCGTGCACCCTGCATTGCGGCCCGAAGCTGAAGCCGGCGGAGGACGATGGCGACCGGCGCATCATGCACCGCATCAGTGTCCGCGGCTGGCCGATGGCGGCGTGAGGAAGGTGTCGGCGCCTGATATCCCAAGCCTGTGTTCGCCCGTTCCCCTGCCCCGTCCCCGGCGGGGAAAGGGTTCTGCGGAAGCAGTGCCGATCAACGAGGAAACCACATGACCACCGATGGACTGCCCTTCGCCTACATGCTCCTCTTTTATGGCGACCACGCCCGGGGAGACGCCTTCCGCGACTGGGCGACGGGCTATGCCGAAAAACTGCGCGATCTTCCAGGCGCGGTCTATGTCGACTTCTACAGCCCGGGCCGGAAAGTCGACGACCCCTACCTGGACGACGGCGCTGGCCCCCTTCTGAAGGTGCAGATCGGTTTCCAGAACAAGAGCGATATGGAAGCGGCGATGGGCAGCGAAACGATGCGCGCCTTCGCCAAGGACCAGGTCGGCTGCCCGGTCTCGGACGTGAAGGTCCAGCACCAGGGCCTCGCCCAGGAATTCTTCCCCGTCGCGGGGCAGGCCGAGCCCGCGCCGCACACGGCCCCCGTCTCCTACATCGTGCGCTATCACCGGCCGGCGGAGAACGAGGTGGCGTTCCGGGAGAATTACGTGAAGAAGCACCCGCCGATCCTCGGCAAGTTCGAGGGCGTGCGGAACGTGATCTGTTATTACCCCGTCGACCACGCCGACCCGCTCGGCCTGCCGTCCTGCGACTACATGCTGGGCAACGAGGTCGTGTTCGACACCTTCGATGCGCTGGACGCCTCGCTCAACTCGCCCGTCCGTCACGAGCTGCGCGAGGACTTCAAAACATTCCCGCCCTTCACGGGAGACAATACCCACTATCCCATGCAACGGCGCCGGATCGGCTGACGGGCAGGGGCTCCCCAAGGAGGCCCACGGGGAAACCCGCGACCCCGCGCAATAAGAAACGGAAGGAGAGACGGGATGTCGCAAGACACCATGCGCATCTGGTACCAGAGCTATACCCACCCGACCGAGGCCAAGGCCTATCTCGACACGCTTCAGGCCCACATCGACACCGTCCTCGACCCCGGCACGTCGGTCGACGTCATCGGGCTCGACCCGCCGGCCAACGAGGTCCACGCGATCACCGAGGTGCGCTGCGGCGTCCAGGTCATCAAGAATGCGATCCAGGCGGAGAAGGACGGCTACGACGCCTTCGTCATCGGCCATTTCCAGGACGCGGGCCTGATGGAGGCGAAGGCCTGCGTCGACATTCCGGTCATGGGCCTGGGCGAGACCACGATGCTCTATGCCTGCACCCTGGGCGGCAAACTGGGCCTGGTCACGATCGACCCGGTCTTCATCCGCTGGCACCAGCAGCAGATCGCCGCCTACGGGCTGGGGGAGAGGGTGCTGGGCGTACAGGCGATGCAGACACATCCCAACCACCTGGTCCGCGCCTTCACCGAGGAAGACGTCTACCAGGACGTGAAGCGCCAGTTCACCGAGCAATCGGCGGGATTCGTCGCGAGCGGCGTCGACGCCCTGATACCCGCGGGTGGCCTGCCGATGCTCCTCATGGCGCGGGAAAGGGGTTTCACGGTCGAGGGCGCGCCCGTGCTCAACGGCATCACCATCACCGTCAAGATGGCCGAACTTGCCGTGAAAATGAAACGGCTGGACGGCACGGCCGTCAGCCGCCGCTCCAACTTCGTCAAACCGACAGAGCTCGCGCTCCAGCAGTTCCTGGGTACCCGATGACCGATCTCGTTCCCTACGCCACCGTCTACGACATCTTTCGGGCGATCGCCGCCGAGGTTCCGGACCGCGACTATCTCGTGGTTCCCGCCTCGGCCTCGAAGGACTATGCTCCGGGCGGCGTGACCCTCAGCTACGCGGACGGGCTGGCGGAGATCGACCGGCTGAAGGAAATGTACGCGGCGGCGGGCTATGGCCACGGACAGCGGGTCGCGATCCTTCTGGAGAACCGGCCCGCCTTCCTCCACCACTGGCTGGCCCTGAACGCACTCGGCGTCTCGGTCGTCCCGGTTAACCCCTTCTACCAGCCGGAGGAGATGACCTATCTCCTCGGCCATAGCGATTCCGTCCTCGCCGTCTCGATCCCGGGGCGCCGCGACGAACTGGCGGCCGCGGCCGCCGCGCTCGACAGCCCCATCCCGGTCATCGCCGACGACGCGGCGCCACCGCCCGCCCCTGCCCCGCCGCGCACCGACGCACCGGGCGAGGCAACGGAATGCGCCCTCATGTACACATCCGGGACGACCGGGAAGCCCAAGGGCTGCATGCTGTCGAACGGCTATTACCGCGACATCGGCTACTGGTACATCGACCAGGGCGACCTCTGCCCTATCGTCCCGGGAGGAGAGCGGCTGCTCACCCCGCTGCCGCTGTTCCACATGAACGCGATGGCCTGCTCCTTCGTCGCCATGCTTCTGTCCCGCAACACGTCGATCCATCTCGACCGCTTCCACCCGAAGACCTGGTGGTCGGACGTGCGGGAGACCGGCGCGACGATCATCCATTATCTCGGCGTCATGCCGGCGATCCTGTCGAGCCTGCCGGAGGAGCCGGGAGAGCGCGACCACAAGGTCAAATTCGGCTTCGGCGCGAATGTCGACCCGGCGCAGCACCAGGGCTTCGAGGAGCGCTTCGGCTTTCCGCTGATCGAAGGCTGGGCAATGACCGAAACCGGCTCCGGCGCGACCATCGCCGCCAACACCTCGCCGCACGAGCCCGGGCAGCGCTGCATCGGCTGGCCGAACAATTGCGAGGCGCGGGTCGTCGACGATGACATGAACGACCTCCCGGACGGCACGCCCGGCAACCTGATCGTGCGGAAGAACGCCGAGGCGCCGCGCCGGAGTTTCTTCAGCGGCTATTACAAGGACGAGGCGGAGACCGAGAAATCCTGGCGGGGCGGCTGGTTCCATACCGGCGACGTCGTCATGCGGGCGGACGACGGCCGCTTCTATTTCGTCGACCGGGCGAAGAACGTCATCCGCCGGGCGGGCGAGAATATCGCCGCGCTGGAGGTCGACAGCGTCGTCGTCAAGCATCCGGCTGTCGACCAGGTTGCAGTCATCGCCGTCCCCGACGAGATGCGCGACGAGGAGGTCATGGCCTGCGTCATTCCCACGTCCGACGCGGCCCGGGACGAGGCGACGGCACGGTCGATCGTCGAGTGGTGCCTGGAGCGGATGGCCTATTACAAGGTCCCCGGCTGGGTCCTGTTCCTCGACGAACTGCCGGTCACCGCGACGAACAAGGTCCGCAAGACCTCCATCGCCGAGATGGGCGGCGACCCGAGGAAACGGGACACCGCCTTCGATCTGCGCCCCATGAAGAAGCCGGCGAAGAAGTCGGGGTAGGCGGCGCCGGCAGTATCCGCACCTTCGTGCAAGTCAGGTGAGCCAGGGCACGGAGGGCACTCTCCCCCTTCCCAAGGGGGAGAGGCGGAGTGGGGGATCGCGCGCGACGGACAATCCTGTCCGCGAATAACGACGCGCGGCTTCGACAATCCCCCGCCCTGGCCCTCCCCCTTGGGAAGGGGGAGGGAATATGATGGCGCTGGCGAGAACAGCAGAAACGACGCGGGGCCCCGGATGACCGACGCCCGACCCTTCACCATCGACATTCCCGATACCGAGCTCGACTGGGTGATGGATCGCGTGCGGGCACACCGGCCGCATGACGGGCCCGCCGCAGGCGGCTGGGGGCTCGGGGCCAACGCCGATTTCATGCGGGAATTCGTGGCCTACTGGGCGGACGGCTACGACTGGCGGGCGGCGGAGGCGGAGCTGAATGGCTTTCCGCAATACCTTGCGACCGTCGACGACATCGACATCCATTTCATCCATGTCAGGAGCGAGCGGGCCGACGCGCAGCCGATCCTCCTGTCCCACGGCTGGCCGGGGTCCGTCGTCGAGTTCCTCGACGTGATCCGGCCGCTCGCGGCGCCCGACGATCCCCGAGCACCGGCCTTCCACGTCGTCGCGCCGTCCCTGCCCGGCTTCGCCTTTTCCGGGAAGCCCCGGGACCCGATGGGCCCGCGGGCGATGTCCGGCTATTTCCACAAGCTGATGGTCGAGGTGCTGGGCTACGGCGGCTACATCGCCCAGGGCGGCGACTGGGGCAGCATGATCACGGCCTGGCTGGGCTTCGACCGGGCGCCGGCCTGCAGGGCGATCCACCTGAACATGTTTCCTGTTCGCCCGGGGGTGGAGATCGGCGGCCGGGTCGTGCCGGCCCCGCCGGAGACCGAGGCGGAGAAAGCCTGGCTGAAGCGCGGCCAGGCCTGGCACAAGACGGATGGCGGGTACTATCACATCCAGGCGACCCGGCCGGAGACCCTCTCCTACGCCATGCTCGACAGCCCGGTCGGCACCGCCGCCTGGATCGCCGAGAAGATGTCCTACTGGATGGACGGCCCGCTGCCCGGAAAGGGCGCGGACGCGGAGGGCGGCCTGTCGCTCGACCGGGTGCTGACCAACATCATGCTTTATGTCGTGACCCGCAGCTTCAACACGGCCGCCTGGGTCTATGCCGCCTATGGGCCGGAGGGCAGCCGGGTGTTCCCGCCGGGCAAGCGGGTCGAGGTGCCGGTCGGGGTCGCGGTCTATCCGAAAGAGATATTGGCCTTCCCGCCGCGGCCCTATGTCGAGCGGGCCTACAATGTCGTCCATTGGGCCGAGCAGCCCGCCGGCGGCCATTTCGCCGCCTTCGAGCGCCCGGCCCTCTGGCTCGAAGATATCAGGACCTTCGCGAGGGGACTGGAGCGACGGACCTGAAGCGGGCCGTGTCAGGCCGCCATGCCGCGGATGGGGTAGTCCTTTTCCTTCACGAACTTGATGCCGTTCAGGATCGACCCCAGGTCGGGGCGGGAGAAAGGCGCGTTGGAGATATCGATGATCTGAGCGCGGCCCGCCGGATTGACGACGAAGAGGCCGGGCTCCGGGAACTGATGGTCGGTCTCCTGCTCAGAACGCGGGTCGGAGACATAGACGCCCAGAGCGGCCATCTGATCTTTCGTCAGGCCGTAGCCGAGGTCGAAGTTGAGGTCGAGTTCGTCGTTGAAGGCGCGGGCCTGGTCCTCGCTGTCGGCGGACACGGCCGCGATCGCGATCCCCGCCGCGTCGTACTCCGCCTTCAGGTCCTTCAGGCCGGACAGATAGCGCTTGCACAGCGGGCAGTGCACACCCCGGTAGACAACCAGCATCGACCAGCCGTCGCGCGCGCCGCCGATTTCGACGGTCCCGCCGCCCAGACGGGCGACGGACATGACGGGCATTTCGGCGCCGGCGGACAGTTTTTCGCTCATGCGATTCCTCCTGAATTGGGTTTTCGGTCCGGGCGAACGTGGATCGCGCAGCCGGGTGCAGCAAGGGGCGCCGGGCGCATGGCAGGATTTCTCTCCGAAAAGTGAAGGCTCACCCAAGGGCGCAGATAGAATTTGCGCGAATGGCAAAAAATGTCTCAATATGTGGTAGCAATTCTGCCCGGTTGTCATGGCCCTGTCATGGGCCGAAGCTATGGTCCGGGTGCCCGTCCGGAGCGGACCGCGGGTTCCGGGCGGCTTGGGAGAACGGTCGGCGGAGCTGAGCATGCTGCCTCCTTTGGAGAGCTGTCCATCCTTGGTCCTGAATGCGGACTTCCGCCCGCTCAGCTACTTTCCGTTGTCTCTCTGGTCCTGGCAGGAGACGGTCAAGGCGGTCTTCATGGACCGGGTCACCGTCTTGTCCGAATATGACCGGGTGATCCACTCGCCTTCGCTTGAGCTCAAGCTCCCCAGCGTCATCTCCCTCAAGGATTATGTTCCGCCGAACCGCCGGCCGGCTTTCACCCGGTTCAACGTGTTCCTGCGCGACCGCTTTACCTGCCAGTATTGCGGCATGCCGGACTCGGCCGAACATCTGACCTTCGACCATGTCATCCCGCGGTCGCGCGGCGGGCGGACGAACTGGGAGAATGTCGTCACAGCCTGTTCGCCCTGCAACCTGAAGAAGGGCAATCGGCTGCCGCACAGATGCGGCATGCGCCCGCGCCGCCGTCCGGACGCGCCGACCAGCTACGAATTGCAGGAAAACGGCCGCAGCTTTCCGCCCAACTACCTGCATGAAAGCTGGCACGACTTCCTGTATTGGGACTCGGAGCTGGAGAGCGGCTGAGCGCTGTCCCCCGCAGGGTTCACGGCGGGCATCGCAGCGGGCCTTGCATCGAAGGGCGGTTGGCGGAGACAATCACTCTCCCATGACGCCATTCCCGATGCCGCCGCGCTTCACAACGCCGTGCCAAGCCGCCACCGCGTCCGACATCCGAGCCAGACAGCCGAGCCAGATCGATGCCCAAGACCGTTTCCGCCGATAGCCTGCGCGACCTTCTCAACGACGGCGGGGAGATTGCGCTTCTCGATGTCCGGGAAGAGGGGGTCTTTCTCGAGAGCCACCTCTTCTGGGCGGTTTGCATCCCGCTCAGCAGGCTTGAACTCAGGATCGACGACATGGTGCCGCGCCGGGATACGCGGATCGTCCTGTGCGACGACGGGGCGGCGGGCCTTGCGGAGATCGCCGCCGAGCGGCTGGAGAGTTTCGGCTATACCGACGTTGCCATCCTCGAGGGCGGAACGGCGGGCTGGGCGGCCGCGGGGCATGAACTCTTCAGCGGGGTCAACGTCCCGTCCAAGGCCTTCGGCGAGTTTGTCGAGCATACCTACGACACGCCGCGCATCCCGGCGGAGGAGCTGAAGCGCATGATGGACGAGGACACCGACATGGTGATCCTCGATTCGCGGCCGGCCGCCGAGTATCACCGCATGAACATTCCCGGCGGGGTCGATTGTCCGGGGGCGGAGCTGGTCTATCGCGTTCACGATCTCGCGCCCAATCCGGAGACGACGGTCGTCGTCAACTGCGCCGGCCGCACCCGGTCCATCATCGGCGCCCAGTCCCTGATCAACGCCGGCATCCCGAACAAGGTCGTGGCCCTGAAAGACGGCACGATGGGCTGGGAGCTGGCCGGCTTCGACTGCGAGACGGGACAAAGCCGGCTTGCCGGGCCGCCGACCCCGGCCGGTCTCGTCAAGGCGATCAACGCGGCCCAGGCGGTCGCCGACCGCTTCGGGGTCGAAACGATCGACATCCCGACCGTCGAAGGCTGGCTGCAGGACCCGACCCGCACGACCTATCTTCTGGATGTGCGCGCGCCGGAGGAGTTTCTTGCGGGCCATATTCCCGGCAGTATCGGTGCACCGGGCGGGCAGCTTGTCCAGGCGACCGACGAATATGTTGGCGTCCGCAATGCCCGGCTTGTCCTCATCGACGATACCGGCGTGCGGGCGCGCATGACCGCCTCCTGGCTCGTCCAGCTCGGCTGGCCGGAGGTGCGGGTCCTCGACGGCGGGCTGGACAGCGTCCAGCTGGAAGAGGCGCCCAACCGCACCCGGGTGCCGGGCATGGCGAATTGGCCGACCGTCGATGCGCCAACCGCCAAGGCGCTGATCGACAACGATCCCGGGCCGGATCCGAAGTTCGGCGGCGGCGTCGGCGTGCTCGACCTCGCCGACAGTCTGACTTTCCGGGACAAGGGCCACATCCCCGGCGCCTGGTGGGGTGTGCGGGCCCGCATGACGGAAGCGGTCGAAAAGATGCCCGATATCGACACGCTTATCCTGGTTTCGCCCGACAGCGCCCTCGCCCGGCTCGCGGCTCCGGAAGCCGCTGCGCTCTGGGATGCCGCCCAGGTGCTGGTGCTGGAGGGGGGCATGCGCGCCTGGACGACCGCGGACCTGCCGACCGAGACCGGGATCGATCGGGCCACGACGTCGACCGACGATGTGTGGTACAAGCCCTACGACCATCCCGGCGAGGTACGCGACAAGATGCAGGGTTATCTGGATTGGGAAGTGGCGCTGGTCGAGCAGATGGCGCGCGACGGCACCGTCAGCTTCCGGCGGTTCGACTAGGATCGCCGCCGTGCGTCTGCGCCGTTTTCTCATTCTTGCGTTCGTTTGGGCGCTGCCGCTGGCGGCGCTGGGTTCAGCCGGCGCGCGGGCGGACGCGGAGGGCGAGATTTCCCGCGGCAACGACGCCTTCGCGCAGCGCAACTACACGCAGGCGATCACCTATTTTTCGAACGCGCTGAAGCAGGGGGGGCTTTCGAACAACCGCCGTGCCTATGTCTTTCTGCGTCGTGGCCGGGCCTACTACGGCAACAAGCAGTTTCAGCAGGCCATCGCCGATCATCGGGAGGCCGTGCGCCTCAACCCGCAATATCATGCCGCCTACTGGAACC
>CAYGKX010000145.1:0-6160 GCA_964350225.1 uncultured Rhodospirillaceae bacterium
GGGGTTTGTTTCGATTTGCGTCCGTCTTGTCGATTTCGTCGCCCGCGGCGGCGGCGCGCTGGGGGATGTCAGAGCGAGATCAGAAAGGTCAGCAGAAGATACAGGCCGATGCTGACCAGCGCGGAAATCGGGACCGTCACGATCCAGCCGGCGAAGATCCGGCCGAGGATCTTCAGATTGAGCGCGCCCTTGCCCTGTGAGAAGCCGGTACCGGTGATCGCGCCGACCGCCGCGTGGGACGAGGAGACCGGGAGCCCCATCATCGAGGCGCCCATCACCGTGCTGGCGATCGTGAAGTCGGCCGAGAAGCCCCGCACGTTGTCCAGCCTCGTGATGCCGTCCCCGACGGTGGCGATCACCCGGCGGCCGACCACCGCGATCCCCGTGGCGATCCCGGCTCCGCCGATCACCAGCACCCAGACGGGCACCGCCGCGTCGGCCGGGATCACGCCCTGCTTGGCCAGGAGATAGATCGCCAGAACCGGGCCGAAGGCATTCGCGACATCGTTCGCACCATGGGCGAGGGAGATGTAGCCGGAGGTAAAGACCTGCAGGCGGCGGAAGGCTTCCTGGGTCGCCTCCTCCGGCGCCATGCCCTTCACATAGCGGCGGTCCGTCAGCATCCGGAAGCCCAGGATGTAGACGATCAGCGAGACGATGACGAGGAGGAGGCCGAGCTCGATTTGGCTGAATTCGGTGTGGATGAAAACATCCTCGATCAGGAACATCGTCACGATGCAGGCGACCAGCGCCATCCAGATCGGCAGGATCTCGTGGATCCGCGCGCCCACGTCGCGCGAGGACATGATGCTCCAGCGGATCGTCCAGCTCAGCAGAAAGGCGATCAGCCCGGCAATGAACGGCGTCGCGACCCAGCCGGCGATGATGACCGCCATGACCGTCCAGTCGACGACGCCCCAGCCGGCCACGAGTATCCCGAACCCCGCGATGCCGCCGACGATGGCGTGAGAGGAGGAAACCGGAAGGCCCCAGAGCGTCGCCGCCAGCACGAAGAGGCCCGAGGCCAGAAGCGCGCTCAACATGCCAACCGCGATCTGTGTCGGATCGGTGATGACGGCGGGATCGATGATGCCCTTCGCCACGGTGGTCGTCACCGCCGCGCCCAGAAAGGCGGCCCCGACGAAGTTGCAGACCCCGGCGATGAAGATCGCCTGGCGCATGGTGATCGCCTTGGCGCCGACGGCCGAGGCCATCGAGTTCGCCGCATCGTTCGCCCCGAGGGAGAAGGCCATGAGGATGCCGCCAGCGAGCGATACATAGAACAAAATGTCGAGTAACACGAAAACGGCACCCCTTCCCCGAACCTTTCTTTAGGGCACCTATTTGTGAAGGGAACAATAAACGAAATTTAAACGGAATTTTTTTGTCACATTTCCGTAATGGCGATAGGAATTACTGAAATCGTGTGACCGGCGGCTATCTGTTGTCGCCTGCCAACACGGCCAGCACGGCGTCGGTCACTTCACGGGTGGTCGCCGTTCCGCCAAGGTCCCGGGGCAGCGCGCGCCCGTCCGCGGTCACCCGTTCGATGGCGTCCATGAGAAGTCGGGCGGCCGTCTCCTCCCCGAGATGTTCCAGCATCATGGATGCCGACCAGAAAGCGCCGATTGGATTGGCGATCCCCTTCCCCATGATGTCGAAGGCGGACCCGTGGATCGGCTCGAACATCGAGGGGAAGCGGCGGTCGGGATTGAGGTTGCCGGTTGGCGCGATGCCCATGCTGCCGCTGAGCGCCGCGGCCAGATCGCTGAGGATATCCGCATGAAGGTTGGTCGCGACGACCGTGTCGATCGAGGCCGGGTCGAGGACCATGCGCGTCGTCATGGCGTCGACCAGCATCTTGTCGGTCTCGACATCGGGGTAGTCACCCTTCACCGTTTCGAATATCTCGTCCCACAGGACCATGCCGTGGCGCTGGGCGTTGGATTTGGTGACCAGGGTGAGCCGCTTCCGGGGCCGGCTGCGCGCGAGATCGAGGGCGAAGCGCTGGATGCGTTCCACCCCGGCCCGGGTGAAGACGGAAACGTCGAGGCCGACCTCCTCCTCGAGCCCGCGATGGACCCGCCCGCCGGCGCCGGAATATTCGCCCTCGGTATTCTCCCGCACGATGACCCAGTCGAGGTCGCCCGGCGCAACCCCTTTCAGCGGGCCGTCGATGCCGGGCAAGAGTCGGGACGGCCGGACATTGGCATACTGGTCGAAGGGCTGGCAGATCGCGAGCCTGAGGCCCCAGAGCGTGATGTGGTCCGGGATCTCCGGGTGCCCGGCCGAGCCGAACAGGATGGCGTCGTGCCCGCGGATCTGCTCCCGCCCGTCCTCCGGCATCATCCTGCCGGTCTCGAAGTAATGGTCGGTGCCCCAGGGGAAGGTCTCGATGACGACCTCGAACCCCCCGGCGCGGCGCGCGACGGCGGAAAGGACCTCGACCCCGGCGGCAATCACCTCGCTGCCGATCCCGTCTCCCGGGATCGCGGCAATCCTGTACGTGTTCATTGCGGACTTCCTCCCTCGACCGTCATACGCCCGGATGCCGCCCGCGCCAAGGGCCGCGCCGCGCCGAGGACCGGAGCGCGCCGAGGACTGGACCGGGCCGAGGACTGGACCGGGCCGAGGACTGGATCGCGCCGGAAAGCCCGACACGCGCCGTTGCGATCCCAACCGCGAGCGGATAGACAGGCCGGGCCGCCCGTCCGGGCGGGCGAGACAGACCGGAGCGCCGTCCCATTCGTATCGCCCTGATCATCGCCGGCCTTCTGGGCCTTGGCTTTGCCATCTATCTGGTCGCGGAGCATGGCGCGGCCGATATCGGCAAGGCGATGCTGGTGATTGGCTGGGGACTGGTGCCGATCACGCTGTTCCATGTCGTGCCGCTCTGGGCCTCCACCATGTCCTGGCGGGAGATGCTGCCGGGGGAAGGACGACCCGGTGTCCCGGGCCTGACCTGGTGCCGCTGGATCCGCGAATCCGTCAACACCCTGCTGCCCGTCGGCCAGGTGGGAGGCGATCTGGTGGCGGTTCGCCTGTCCTACGCACTGGGCGTACCGGGGCCTTATGCGGCGGGCTCCATGGTCGTCGACCTGACCGTCGGCGTCCTGACCCAGATCCTCTTCATATTCATCGGCCTCGGCCTCCTGCTGGCACAATCGACGGATCCTCAGGTGCTGGCCGTCGTCTGGTCGGTCCTCATCGGCCTGGGCATCTTCGTGCTCGCCGTCGGCGGCTTCTTCCTCGTGCAGCGCGCCGGAATGTTCGGCATCGCGGCAAAGCTCGGCGGCGCCGTCTTCAAGAACGACGGCATGAGGTCCATCGCCGGCCAGGCAGGACGGATCGACGAAGCGGTGCGCGCCATCTATGCCGACCGGCCGGCCTTCCTGCGCGCCTGCGCGTGGCGCCTGATCGGCTGGGTGGCCGGCACCGGCGAGATCTATCTGATCCTGATGTTCCTCGGCCATCCGGTCAGCCTCGCCGAGGCGCTGGTGCTGGAGAGCCTGGGCCAGGGCGTAAAGGCGGCCGCCTTCCTGGTGCCCGGCGCGCTCGGCGTCCTCGAGGGCAGCTTCATCGTCTTCGGGGCGATGTTCGGGCTCACCGCCGACATCTCCCTCGTCGTCGCCCTGGCCAAACGCGTGCGCGAATTGGCGCTGGGCTTGCCGGGCCTGATCGCCTGGCAGATGCACGAGGGGCGCCTGCTGCTGCGCCGGCGGGAAAAGAACTAATCCGCGTCCGGCAGGCCTACGAAGGCGCAAAGTCCGTCGAACCGGTCGGTGTCCGACAGGATGCGGGGAACCTTGTTCTGGCCGCCCAGTTTGCCCCGGCTCTTCATCCACGCGGCGAAGGTGCCTTCGGGGACGGCGTAGACGCGCGGCGGTTTCATGCCGAAGCCCTCGGCCCGGTGAGCGGCATAGTCCTCGTTTTCCGCGCAGAGGCGGCGGTCGATCGCCTCGGCGAATGCGGCGACAGGGCCGGCATCGGGCGGCCCGCCGTCGAATTCGACGATATAGAGATGTCCGCCCAGTTCACCCTTCCGGCCGGGGAAGACAGCGCCGACCGTATAGTCCGTAACCTCACGGCCGATGACGCTGGCGGCGGCTGCGACCGCCGCCTCGACCTCCTCCCCGATGACATGCTCGCCAAAGGCCGACAGCATGTACGCCGTCCGCCCGGTGATCAGGAGGCGGGGCGGATCGCGTTCGACCAGCCGGACCGTGTCGCCCAGGACATAGGCCCACATGCCGGCGCAGTTCGACAGCACCAGCGCGTAATTGGCGCCCGGCTCCGCGTTGCCCAGCCAGTGACGGGTCGGCGACGGGCTGTCCAGTTCCTCGACCGGAACGAACTCGTAGAAGAGCCCGATATCCAGATTGAGCCGCAGGCCCTCGCCGTAGCCAAGGTCTGCGCTCGCGACGAAGCCCTCGCTCGCGGCATAGACCTCTCTCAGCTCGGCGTGACTGCCCTCGAGAAGGGCACGGTATCGGTGGAGGTAGGGCGCGAAATTGACGCCGCCATGGATAAGGAGTTCGAGGTTCGGCCAGTAGTTGGCGAGGCGGGGCTCCTCGTCGCCGGCGATCTCAGCCATCCGGTCGAACAGGATCAGCAGCCAGGACGGTGTGCCGCCGACCGAGCGGATGTCGGCCCTCATCCCGGCTTCGGCCAGACGGGCGACCTTTTCCTCCCAGTCCTCGATCAGCGCGAGGTCGAGCGGCGGGAAATAGCGCGCCCGCGCCCAGAAGGGTACCTCACGCGCGGCGATGCCGCTGAGATCCCCGCTCCTGACGCCCTTCGCCCGCTCGACCAGGTCGGTGCTGCCGCCCAGCATGAAGTTGCGCCCGCCCATCAGACGGCTCTTCGGGCGCGCGGCCAGGTGGTGGACGATGAGGTCGAGCGCCGCCTGGCGATTCGAGAGGTTCATCTCCCGGGAAACTGGGATGTATTTCGTGACGTCGCCCGTCGTGCCGGAGGTGACGGCGAAATAGGGGATCCGGCCCGGCCAGGACACGTCGTCCAGGATGGGGAAGGCCGCCTGCCAATAGTCGCGCCAGAAATCCTCGTACCGGCGAAGGGGCACCGCCGCCTGAAAGGCCTCGACCGTGGAGAGCCCTTCGAAACCGTGATCGCGGCCGAAACGCGTTCCGGCGGCCCGGTTGAGCAGGCGGCGAAGCTGATGGAGCTGCGCCGCAGCGGGGGCAAGCCCCTCGATGGTGCGGCGTCTCCGGCGGGCATAGGCGCGGAAAATCGGCGTGGCGTCGAACATTGCTCCAATATGGGCTTCTCTCCGCCCCGTACCAGCGGTCTATAGTGGCGGCATGACACGTGCCGACGAAACCCTTCGCCTGGTCCGGGAGGCGATGACCGATCCGGATGTCTCCTGGAGCATCGACAGCTTCGGGGCCATCGCCGAATTCTCCTGGCATCCGGAGGAAGCGGTGGCGCACGAGGGCAGCGACCGGGGCGGCCGGATCGTCACCCCGCGCGGCGCCGTTTCGGTCGACCTGCCGGTCGCAGCCGAGGCCCTCGCCTACGAAGGCCTGAGCGGCCGGGCGGACGCCTGGACGCAGGCCGTCGTCGTGACGGTCCCGGAAGCGGCCATTGCGGCGGGCGGACGGGATATCCTGACCGAACTGGGGCCGGATCCGGAGGCGATCCGCGACGGCGCCCAGACGGAAAGCCTGTTCGACATGGGGCTCGGCACACGGAACATTGAGGTTTGCGTCCGGTCGGGCGATCCAGCGCTGGTGCAGACGCTGCGGGGTGCGGCGGGGCGCAGCCTTCTTGCGCGGGACAGCGGCGCGATGGCCGCGATCAAGCTGGCCAGCCCGACCCGCGTCTTCCGGTCGGCGGCCGGGCGGATCGAGGTGTACCAGCGGATCGGGTCGAGAAGCCGCGACATCCCGACACCGGAAGGGCCCCATACCCACGTCCTGCCCGGGCTGCTGAGCCGCGGTCGTACCCACGCCGCGACGATCCCCGTGCCAGACGGGCGACTGCCCGTCATGACCCTGTATCCGGCCAGCCCGGTCACCGACGAGATGGGGCGGCGGCAACCGTTCGACGCAGCGCGCCACGCACGCTTTCAGGCGATCCTCGAAAGGTTGGCGCCGGAGGGGTATGTCGAGGAGAAACGCCGTATCGTGGCAGCCGTCGC
>CAYGKX010000145.1:6170-9375 GCA_964350225.1 uncultured Rhodospirillaceae bacterium
GGCGATCCCAGGGCATATGCGCCTGCCGACAGCCGGCTCGGCCGCCTGGCGATGAAGGTCGCCCTGCGCCAGATGGTCCATACCGGCGCCCTGCCCGGCCTTGAAGCCTGGCGGCGCACCTGGGATACGGTCGAGGACCGTGCCGACCCTCACGCGGCTTAGGCGCGGGTCTTGTACCTCCTGCTTCCGGCCACCCGTAGCCCCCGCTGACCTTACATCCCAACCCGCGCCAGGGCCCAGGCGACGCCATCGTCCAGCGAGATCGTCTCTTCCGGCAGCCGCTCGACCGGCACAACGGGCAGGTAGGTCGCGACAAGGCCTTCGAACAACGCCTGAAAGTGAAGCTGCAACCAGGCATTTGGCGCGCGGACACCATCCGCCTTCAGGGGAATGCCTCCCCAGGGGAGCAGCAGGACCCGGTCGAGGCGTGCGAGATCGCGGCGCACCCGGCCGACAAGCGCCTCCGTCGCCGCTTCATCGCCCTCCAGCCGGTAGTAGAGCCAGAAGGCGGCGAAATCCGCGGGCGACCGGTCGGCGACGAAGCCGCCCGCCTCGCGGATCGCGGTGTCCATCGCGCCCGTGGCTTCGTCGTAGAGTTCGAGTATCAGATCGCGCAGCCCGTCGAGAGTGACGCTATGCAGGTCGAGCCCGGCCTCGAGCCGCGCGCGCATCGGCTCCGGCAGGAAGGGCAGATCGAGCTTTTTCGCCAAGGCGCGGCCAAGGGTCGTCTTGCCGGTCCCGGCGCTGCCGGAAATCGCAAAGCGTGGACGTCGCATGCGGGTCATGCGGCCGCCTGTGTCGACCGCCGGGCAATATCGAGGATCGCCTCGACATCGAGATGGGTCGCGAGGTGGGCGGCCAGACGGTCGAGGACGGCCTCCACCGTTGCCTCGTATCGGGATGCGCTCGCCGCCCCGGTCCGGAGGCCGGTCAGGAAAGCGGCGCGGAACCCGTCCGCCGCAAAGAGACCATGGAGGTAGCATCCCGCGACGAGGCCATCGGCGCCAATGGCGCCATCCTCGGTGCCGTCCGACAAGGTCAGCAGAGAGCGCCGGCAATCGGCACCCTCCGTCCGGCCGATATGCATTTCATAACCGCGGACCGCCTGACCCGACGGACGATGCCTGCCGGCGGCGGGGACGAGCCGCTTGTCCCCTTGCAGCACGGTATCCACGTCGAGGAGCCCCAGTCCCGGTACCGATCCGGGCAAACCCTCGATGCCCGCCGGGTCGCTCACCGTCCGGCCCAGCATCTGGTAACCGCCGCAGAGGCCGAAGACCGGCTTGCCCTGCCGGACGTGCGCGTGAATGTCGATATCCCAGCCCTGTTCACGCAGGAAGGCGAGATCGGCGAGGGTCGCTTTCGACCCGGGCAGCAGTATCAGGTCCGCGTCCGCGGGCAGGGGCCTGCCGGCATAGACGAAATCGAGGGTCACACCCGGTTCGGCCGCGAGCGGATCCGTGTCGTCGAAATTCGCGATATGGGCGAGCACCGGCACGGCGATCTTCACCGCCGCCGCCCGTTCGGCCGGACGCAGAGGATCGCCGATCGCATCCTCCGCCGGCAGCAGCCGTGCGTCGTGGAACCAGGGCACGACACCCAGGCCGGCCCAGCCGGTCTCGTTCTCGATCCTGGCATAGCCATCGTCAAACAACCTCGGGTCGCCCCGGAATCGGTTGACAATGAAGCCGGCGACGAGGTCGCGGTCCGCCCGGTCGAGCAGCCGATGGGTGCCGACGAGGCTCGCGATAACGCCGCCCCTGTCGATATCGCCAATCAGGAGCACGGGTACGCCGGCCGCCCGCGCGAAGCCCATGTTCGCGATGTCGCCGGCTCGGAGGTTGACCTCGGCCGCGCTCCCCGCCCCTTCGACAACAACGAGGTCGGCTTCTGCCGAGAGCTTTGCGAAGCTTTCGAGGACCGCGGGCAGCAGGGCCGGTTTCTCGGCGTGGAACGTCCCCGCCTCGCGCCGACCGGCGACGCGTCCCTGCACAACCACCTGGGCACCGGTGTCGGACTGGGGCTTGAGGAGGACAGGGTTCATATGCACGGACGGTGCGGCACGGGCGGCCCGTGCCTGGAGCGCCTGGGCGCGACCGATCTCCCCGCCGTCGGCTGTGACCGCCGCGTTGTTCGACATGTTTTGCGGCTTGAAAGGGCGAACCGCGAGCCCTCGGTCGGCAAAGAAACGGCAGAGCCCGGCCACCAGAAGAGACTTGCCGACATCGGAGCCGGTGCCCTGCATCATGATGGCGGGTGTCTCGGAGGTGTTGCGGATCATGCCTGCAACTTAGCCAATCGGGCCGCCGACGGTCCATCTCCCGGTCCATCTCCCAGTCCATCTGCCGTGAAGCGGTTCACCGGCAGTTGCGGCGGGACGGCGCGGCGATTACGCTTCGCCGACCACAGGAGAGGCTGCAGGAATTCCGCATGATCGAGCTGATCGACATCCGCTATGTCCGGCTCGGCACGGCCGATCTGGCCCATGCCGTAGACTTCGCGACACAGACCATCGGGCTTGAACTCGTTGGCAAAGGACCGGGCCATGCCTATCTCCGCGGCGACGACCGGGATCACAATGTCTACTACTTCGAGGGCGACCCGACGGACCACACGGTGGCTTTCGAGGTGCCCGACGAAGACGCCTTCCTGAACGCCGAACGGGTTCTGGACAGCGCTGGCATCCCGCATGAGCGGGGGACCGACGCGGGTCGGGAGAGCCGCCGGGTCATCGACTATCTGACCTTCCGCGACCCGACCGGCAACAAGGTCGACCTGGTCCTGAAGCCCTTTGCCAGTGGCCGCCGCTGTTTCCTGTCTCGCGACGCAGGCATCACCGAGTTCAGCCATATCGGGCTCAAGACCTCCGACCCCAAGCGGGACGAAGCCTTCTGGACGCGGCATTTCAATATCCATGTCAACGACTGGATCGGCCCCGCGCCGCTGATGACCTTCGATAAGGTCCATCACCGGCTGGCCCTGTTTCCGACCGACCACCCCGGTATTCAGCATGTAAATTTCCAGGTCGAATCGATCGACGACATCATGCGCTCCTGGTACTTCCTGACCGACCGACAGGTGCGCATCCGCTTCGGCCCCGGCCGCCATGCGACTTCCGGGGCGATGTTCCTGTATTATGACGGGCCAGACGGGGTGGTCTACGAGTACTCGTCGGGCGTCCGCGAAATCCAGCCGGAAGACAAGT
>CAYGKX010000146.1:0-6395 GCA_964350225.1 uncultured Rhodospirillaceae bacterium
AGTGTCTTTCTCCGGGTGCCAGATATCCTCGCGGCCGAAAGCAAAACCAAACGTCTTCAGCCCCATGGATTCGTAGGCGATCGTGCCCGCCAGTATCATCAGGTCCGCCCAGCTGATCTTGTTGCCGTACTTCTTCTTGATCGGCCAGAGCAGGCGCCGGGCCTTGTCGAGGCTGACGTTGTCCGGCCAGGAGTTGAGCGGCGCGAAGCGCTGGTTGCCGGTGCCGCCGCCGCCCCGGCCGTCGGCCGTGCGGTAGGAGCCGGCCGCGTGCCAGGCCATTCGGATCATCAGGCCGCCATAGTGGCCCCAGTCCGCCGGCCACCAGTCCTGGCTGTCGGTCATCAGGTCATGAAGATCCTTCTTCAGCGCCTCGACGTCGAGCTTCTTGACCTCCTCGCGATAATTGAAGTCCTTCCCCATCGGGTTGGTCTTCGAGTCGTGCTGGTTGAGAATTTCAAGCTTCAGGGATTTCGGCCACCATTCCATGACCGAGGAACTTCCGGCGGTGTTCCCGCCGTGCATCACCGGGCACTTGCCTGCTGCGTTTCCGTCCATCTTTCCTCTCCGGCATAGGCAGGGTTGATAACTGCGCGGGCGCAATTCGTCTGGCGGGCGCGGCGCACACCTGCTGACAAAAATCCGACCCAACTCGTTCAATCCAGTTCGATATGGGCTTTGCCGACATCTTTTCCATTGATTATCATATCAATATAAAATTTTTTTTATAGCTTCTAATTTAGTGGCTCCACCGATCCACGGGTTCCTCCCCCCGGCTGGCGTTCGGTTCGCCTCGTCCGCTTGCCCACCGGGCCAGGCCGAACCCGGTCAGTGCAGCGGCCGGCGCATGAAGTTTATGCGAGTTTTCCGAATTTAATTATCGAGCATGGCGCGTTTATCCCGAAGTCTCGGAAAATATATCGTTTCCAACCAAAGAAGCGGTACTCCGGTTCTTCCCGGCACCGGGCGGACCCGGCCTCTCTCTCAAAGCCGCAGCGCAGCGACCGGAAAAAGAAGAATGCCTCATCAACAAGCCGAGGCGCGCGCCTCTGCCGCGTTCGAGCCCATCAACCGCGCCTACAAGGCTGTCTTCCGGCCGGCGCGGTTGAGCCTCGGGCTGGTCGTGCCCATCGAAGCCTATCCCGACGGGCCGGTCCCGACCATGGAACGGCATCTGGACCGGGTGAGCCTGGCGGAAGAGCTCGGCTTCGCGGCCGTCTGGCTGCGCGACGTGCCATTCAACGTGCCCTCCTTCGGCGACGCCGGGCAGCTACACGATCCCTTTGTCTATCTGGGCCTCCTGGCGGGACGGACCCGGCGGATCGCCCTCGGCGTGGCCAGCGTCATCCTGCCCCTGCGTCATCCGGCCCATGTGGCCAAGGCAGCGGCGAGCGCCGACCGGCTGTCGGACGGACGTCTGCTACTGGGCGTCGCATCCGGAGATCGGGCGGAAGAATATCCGGCGCTGAACATTCCTTATGCCGACCGCGGCGGGAGGTTCCGCGACGGTTTCGACTATATCCGGCGCATGGGGCAGCCTGGCGCGGCCTTCGAGAACCCGTTCGGCGCCCCCACAAGCGCCATGGACATGCTGCCGAAACCGGCTGGCACGCGCCTGCCGCTGCTGGTGACCGGCGGCAGCCAGCAGTCGCTCGACTGGACCGCCGCCCATGCCGACGGATGGATGACCTATCCGCGAAACGTGGAGACCCAGGCGCGGGTGATGGCTGACTGGCGCCGCCGGGTCGACGCGGCCGGCCACGCGCCGAAGCCGGTGATGCAGTCGCTCTACATCGATCTGGTCCCGGACCCATCGGCCCCGCCGGAGCCGATCCATCTGGGCTTTCGGAGCGGCGTGAACCATCTGGCCGCCTATCTGGGCGCGCTGGAGAACCGGGGCATGAACCATGTGGCCCTGAACCTCCGCTTCAACGGGGCCGACATCGAAGATACCCTTGCCCGGCTGGCCGACGACATCCTGCCGCGCTTCACCCGCTAGGGGAGACATTGCCATGCAGAAGACCATCCTCATTACCGGCTCAACGGACGGTATTGGACTTGAAACAGCGAAAATGCTGGTGGGCGACGGCCATGTCGTTCTGCTTCACGGCCGGGACCCGGGAAAGCTGCAGGAAGCGGCGGCCGAACTCGCAACCATTCCCAACGGAGGTCCGGTCGAGCCCGTCCTCGCCGACCTGTCGCGCCTCGACGATGTCGAACGGCTTGCGGACAACGTGTTGGCGCGCGAGGCGCCCCTCGATGTCCTCATCAACAATGCCGGCGTGCTGAAGGCGCCCAATGCCAGCACCCCGGATGGCGTCGATCTGCGCTTCGTCGTCAACGCGATCGCGCCCTACCTCCTCACCCGGCGCCTTCTGCCGCTGCTCGGCAGGCCGGGCCGGGTCGTCAACCTGTCATCCGCGGCGCAGGCCACGGTCGACCTGGCGGCCCTGACCGGGCCAAGCGCACTGGCGGACATGGAAGCCTATTCCCAGAGCAAGCTCGCCATCACCATGTGGTCCTGGCATATGGCCCGGACGCTTGGCGAGACGGGGCCGGTCGTCGTCGCGGTGAACCCCGGGTCCCTCCTCGCCAGCAAGATGGTCAAGGAAGGTTTCGGCATCGCCGGCAACGACATCCGCATCGGTGCGGACATCCTGGTCCGAGCCGCCCTCTCGGACGAGTTCGCCACCGCCACCGGCCTCTACTACGACAACGATGCCGGCAGCTTCGGCCCGCCGCACCCGGATGCGCACGATGCGGCGAAGGCCGGGGCTGTCGTGGATGCGATAGAGGCTCACATCGCGAGCCGGTCGTCCGCCGCCTGACGAAGAAGGGCCGGCCGGCCTGTTAGTGGCGTGCCACTGGAACCGGGGGGTCCGAGCTACCCACCCGGACGCCAGGGCGGCGGGGATACGATCGACGGCAGGTTGAGACACAGGAGAAGGCGAACCTCCCCCGTCCGGGCGACGGGCGGCGACCGGTGGACAATTCCCGTCGCGGGGTCGCAACGGTTCCCCTTGAACAACCCGACGGTATGGACAGGGAAGCGCTCTATCCGTCCCTGGAAGGATTGTTGCTCCGCGATCGCGCCCTCGCCATCCTTGGGGCGAACCCATTCGGTACCCGGGCCGCGATAGGTCGTCAGGAGCCGCGCCGCAACGTGATCGCGATGAAATTTCCGGCAGGCGTCGTGGCAGATCGTCTCCAGCCGGATGTCTACCAGGTCGGTCTCCATCGTCTGCATGAAGAGCCGGGTCAGCCGCAAGACATCTTCGGTGAAGATATCCCGCTCGGCCTCCGCCGGCATGTCTCCTTCCTAGACGAGTCCGAGTACGGCCCGTGAGAGGTCCGCTGCGCCCACGAGGACCCGACCGTGAGGCATTCTGGAGACCGGCAGCCGGTCCAGCCACCTGCCGAGACCCGGCGGCATCTCGCGCTTCCAGATCACGAGCTCGACCTCGGGGTCGTGGATGCGCCCCAAAATGTCCGGCGACACGCCCGTCAGGATTCGATCGCCCGTCGTCCCGGCGCCATCGTTCGCGACGGTCGGCTTCAGTACGTGCCCCAGGATGGGAACCGCGCCCGGGTCGCTTGCCCGGCAGGAGGGCGAAATATGCTTCTCCGGTCCTGTCATCAGCCGCCGTCCCTCTGCGCTTCGACAAATGCCAGGAATTCTCGGCGGGTCGTCGGATCGTCGCGGAAAACGCCGATCATGCGGCTCGAGACCATCGAGACACCGGGCTTTCGAATGCCGCGCGTCGTCATGCACTGATGCGAGGCCTCGATGACGACCGCAACACCGCGCGGCCTCAGGACCTTGTCGATCGTGTCGGCAATCTGGGCGGTCAGCCGCTCCTGGATCTGAAGCCGTTTCGCGAAGGCCTCAACCATCCGGACGAGCTTGCTGATGCCGACGACCCGCCCGGACGGGATATAGGCGACGTGTGCCTTGCCGATGATCGGCACGATGTGATGCTCGCAATGGGATTCCAGGCGAATGTCCCTGAGGACGACCATCTCGTCATAACCCTCCGTTTCCTCGAAGGTCGCCGACAAGAGGCTCTCCGGATCGATTGCATATCCTTCGAAGAACTCTTCATAAGCGCGCACCACCCGACTGGGCGTATCCACCAGTCCTTCGCGCTCCGGGTCGTCCCCTGTCCAGGCGATCAGGGTCCTGACCGCCTCCTCCACCGCCGCGCGCTCCGGGCGCCGCCTCGCCGGAAAATACTCTCCCTCGTCGGCGGGGTGCGACACGCCGGCATCCATTCCGGTCTCCTTCCAGACAGCGAAACACGATTCGATGAATTGTTATATTATAACATAACAAGACTTGTCGAGAGAGCAGAATACGGCGCAGCGCCGGAATCGCGCGCCAGCGCCCCCGCGAACCGCCCAATCGTCCATTCGTCCAACCGCCCAACCGTCCAACCGGCAACCCTTCGCCAGACCTTGCGTATTTGAAAGCCATCAAGGTCTCTGATGTAATCTGTGCCTCACATAACGGCCTTCCGGAGACCTCCGCCGAACATGGCAGCCGAAAGCGTCACGTCCCCGAATCACTCGCCCGCAAACTGGAGCCGGCGGCGCTTTCTGATCGGAAGCACCGCGGCGGGGATCACGCTCACGATGGTCCCGCTGAGCGTCCAGGCCGGTTTCGCCGACGACGAAACGATGCCGTCCGCGCCGGGTTGGGCCGGCGACGGGACCGGGTCCCCGAGGTACCGGATCGACGGCTACGCCAAGGCGACGGGCGCAAAGCTTTATGCCCGGGATTTCCGGGCGGCGGACATCGACGGTTGGCCCGACGAGACCGCTCACGCGATGCTGCTGCTGGCGAACAAGACGAACCACAGGTTCGTCGGGATCGACCTGACGGCTCTCGACGCGGAACTTCGACCCGACAAGGTGGTGACGGCCGAAGACCTGAGGGCGGCCGGCATACGGGCACGGGGATACTTCACGGAAGACCTGCTGTGCCCGAAAGGACAGGCACCGGCCTATCTGGGCCAGCCCGTCGCGCTGTTGATCTACCGGAACCTGGACAGCTTCGTCACCGCCCGGCAGGCCCTGCGCGGCGCATCGGAGGCGGTCGTTTTCGGCGCGCAAGCCTTCGGCTATGCCAAGCCGCCCTATGGCGCGAACCGGTTCACCCGCATCGGTGGGACGAAACCGTCCGATCCGGATGTCTTCTCGCCGTCCCAGGACGGCTGGGTCGTGCCGCCGCGGTACCGGCGAGGCCAATACCCCGCCTGGCCCGAAGCCGATGCCAGGGCCGAGAAGCGCGCCGATGACCTCGGACGGAGACTCCGCGCGGATCTGATTGCCGGGCGATCGGGGCGGCTGTTCCGGCAGCGGTTCCAGACCCAATCCACCGACCCTGTCTTCATGGAACCCGAAAGCGGCCTTGCCTGGCACGACACGGCCAACGGCCGGCTGTCGCTGGTCCTCGGCTCACAGGCGCCCGCCGAGACGCTCGCCGGTATCGGCGAATTCCTTGCCGAAGCAAAGGCGCCTTTTGCCATCAGAAACCTGGAAGGCCATTTCGCCTATCTGGGCGGCGGGTTCGGCGGCAAGGACATGTCTCTGCTCCCGAACTACGTGGCCTTGGCGGGGCTGTTCGCGAACGGCCGACCGGTGCGGCTCGCACTCGACCGTTTCGAGCAGTTTCAGCTCGGTATGAAACGGCACGCCGTCACGATCGACAGCCAGTTGGGCGTCGACCCGGAAACGGGGGAATTCAAAGCCTTCGCCTGCGATCTTTCACTGAACGGTGGCGGAACGGCGAACTACTCCGCGAGCGTGGCCGACGTCTCCGCGATCTCGTCTGCCTCTCTTTACTACCTGCCGCGAAGCGACGTCAGCACCGTGGCCATTTACAGCCGCGCCGTGTCGGCGGGCTATATGCGCGGCTATGGCGCATTGCAGTCGATCACGGCCATGGAATGCCTGGTCGACGACGTCGCGACGCAGCTGAAGAAGGATCCGATAGAGCTCCGTCGCAAGAATGCCATGCATAGCGGCTATCGAAACCTGACCGGCGCGGTGCCGCGCGTGAAGATCCGAAGCGACGAGCTCTTCGACCGGCTGCAACGGGCGCCGCTCTGGTCTGGCCGCGATACGGACCGCCGCGCGTTCGAGGCAAAGCACCCCGACAAGACCTACGGCGTCGGCATCGCCTGCACCTTGTTCAAATACGGTACCGGCCACGACGGTGCCCTGGGGTCGGTCGCCTTCGACGCGGAAGGTGTAGAAGCTGCCGTCGGGGGCCTGGAGGACGGCGGAGCGCGGGACGATCAGGGCGGAGCGGGAGGCGCCGGTGATGAGGCGTGCCTGGAGGCGGTAGCCGACGCCGAGGCCTCGCGGGACGGGGTCGAGGTCCACGACGACGCGCA
>CAYGKX010000146.1:6405-9375 GCA_964350225.1 uncultured Rhodospirillaceae bacterium
GGCCGCCGCCGGTACCGTCGAGATGGGAACCGGCGTCTCCACTGCCATCGCCGTGCGTGTCGCCGATCATCTTGGACGCTCCGCCGATCGGGTAACGCTTGATGCGATCGGCCCGCGCTGGGATCCACTGGGTCTCGTGACATCGGGCGATCCGCTCCGAATGACCCAGGCAGAACAGGACGCAGCCGCCGCCAATCCGCGCTGGGTTCCGGTCATCACCAGCCGCGCCGGAGGATCGGTCGGCGCACCGGTCTCGACCCATGCGGTGGCCGAGGCGGCCTACACCCTGATGCGTTTCAGCCTGCTGCCCGCGGCCCGGTCGATCTGGAAGGCCGGCGGCGCGCCAACCCTCGAGGACGTGGCGTGGGTCGACGGAAAGCTCACCTCCCCCGGACGGGAACCGCTGTCCTTCGCGCGGCTCGCAAGGCACTGCCACGCGACGGGCCGGCCGACCGGCGTCATGGTTCACGCCTTCAGCCGCTGGCAATGGGCCCGGGCCGAGTTCGCCATCGGGCGGGAGACCTGGCGCGCGCCCATCGACGCCCTGGCTGTGCGGCGCGGCGGGAAATGGGAGGTTCTGGACCGTCGGAAGGTGGATTTCCCGCCGGCCGCGACGGAACGAATGAGCGAAACTTATGCCGCGAGCTGCGGTGTGATCGTGGCGCTGTCGGTCGATCGCAAGACCGGGGCCGTCAAGGTCCTCAAGGTTCATGAGGTCCTGGATTGCGGGCGCGTTCTGGTGCCGGAGCTGGTGTCCGGGATGGCGGAGGGCGGCATTGCGATGGGGCTGGGTCACGCCCTGACCGAGGACTTGCCGCTATATGACGACGGGCCCGGGAACGGCACCTGGAATCTCGACCGGTACAAGGTCGTGCGGGCGACAGACGTGCCGGTATGGGACATCACTGTCGAGACCCTGCCGACGGAGGCGCCCGGCGGCGCGCCGCATGGCATCGCGGAACTCGTGATGATGCCTGTCGTGCCCGCGACCCTTAACGCGATCCATGCCGCGACGGGCAAGAGGTTCACCCGGCTGCCGGTAACGGCAGAGGATATCCGGAAGGCACGGTGAGATGAAGACGGTGAAGCTGTCCCTGACAGTGAATGGCCGGGCGACCGGTCCCCAAACGATCGCCGAAGGCCTGCCGATGGTCGATTTCCTGCACGACCATCTGGGCCTGACCGGCACGAAATTCGGCTGCGGCATCGGTATCTGTCATGCCTGTGTCGTGATCGTGGACGAGCCCGATGGCACGAGCCGCACGACGCAGACCTGCATCAACCCCGCCGCCTCCTTCGCCGGCAAGCGCATCCGGACCGTCGAGGGACACGCGCGCCAGGGGCGCCTGTCCGCCGTCCAGCAGGCCTTCGTCGACCATTTCGCCTTTCAGTGCGGCATCTGCACGTCCGGCTTCATCAACGAGACGACCCGGCTGCTGGAGGAACTCGCCCGGAAGCCCGTGCCCCGGGCAAAGGTGGAAGAGCGCATCGAGGCCGCCCTCGGCGCGCATATCTGCCGATGTACCGGCTATGTCCGCTATTACCAGGCGGTGCGCGACCTGATCCTGGCAGATCCGAAGCTGACAACGAAGTAGGGCCTAGTTGCCCTAATCGGCATCGACGAAACGTACCGGCGTCTCGTAGATCAGGAGCGCGATGCAGCCGCCGTGGCTCCCCGGGGAATGCCGCGTCCCGGGAGGATGCGAGACGAAACTGCCCTCGGGATAGGTGCCATCCTCGTCATACTGATCTCCCTCCAGCACGAGCATGTATTCGAAGCCTAGATGCTCGTGCAGCGCGACGCGGGCGCCCGGCTCGTAGCGCAGGAGGACAGCAGAGGCGCCGGATCCGAAATCGCCATAGATCCAGTGCGCCGTGACGCCGGGGCGGAACGGCTGCCAGTCCGCGCTGTCGCGAAGCGACCTGGCATAATCGACGAGGCCCGGAACGACGATCGGCACGGTGGGGTTGGACATCGCTCAGCCTCTCTCAACGGGCTTGGCGGGGGCCGCCGGCGGCGCTCCGTCCGTCGACGGCATCGGCGCGCCCGCAGCCTCCGGGCCCTCCGGAACGTCGAACCAGCGGCCGCCGATCCAGCCCAGCAGCAGCAGGAGCCAGATGGCCACCACGAAGGGGGCGGACAGGGCCGCGACCCCGAAAGCGGAAATGGCCGGGATCAGGACGGTCGCGAGCAGGGCGGCGAGAACCGCGAGCCTCAGCTGGCCGCCGCACACGACGAAAGCCGCCACGGCGGCCAGAACACCGTTGAAACCGTACAAGCCCAGGTCGACGCTGGCGGGGTCCACCCGTCCGTAATAGTAGGACACCACAGTGCCGATAATGGCCCCCAGGAGGGCGATCACGGCATGTCGCCAGTTGCTGAGCAGGATGCCGCACAGGAACAGAAGTCCCGACGGGATGGCGGACGAGAACACCGTTCCCGCAAGCCCCCGCAAGACTGCCGTGATCGGGTGAAAGACCGTGTCCCCGGCCGGCCCCGGACCCGCCGCCCGAAGAAAGTCGACATGCGGCTCCAGCACCCAGAGACCCCAGAAGATGACGAGGAATGGAAAGACCAGTATCGGAATAGACACGAAGGCGACGAGCACCCGGACCATCACGATGGCAATTGCGACGCAGACGAGGAGCACCATCCACATGCCGACATCCGGCCAGCCCGTCTCGAAGAAGGCCGGCAGCGAGATCGCCAGGAGACACGGATTGAGGCCCGGCATCCCGGTCTCGAGCACGGGTCCCCGCTCGCCCAGCAGCATGCGGCCGGCCGGCGCCAGGAGGGCGGCGACCAGCATGTAGGCGGCGGAGATCGGCGAGGCGACGGCGACCGCCGCGAGAAAGAACAGGCCCGTCAGTTCGTTCGACTGGAAACAAAGCTGCGAGCAGCCCCTGAGCGTCCGGCGCCAGTAGGGCACTGATCCGGGTGCGACCGGCGGAAACACAAGGTCGACCGTT
>CAYGKX010000147.1:0-9367 GCA_964350225.1 uncultured Rhodospirillaceae bacterium
CATCAAGGTCACCCTGCGCCGCATCACCTGCCCGGACTGGCTGGGCAAGTATCTCGGCCGAAAGAAATGGGAAGGCCAGGCGTTCGGCCTGTCCTGGAACACGGCGCCTTATCTCGATTCGATCCGGCCCATCGCGATCTTCTCTTGCTTCAACTTCTTCACCTTCACCTGCGACAAGAAGGTGGCGGGCATGATCGCCAAGGCGGGGAGCGAGTTCGATCCCGAGAAGCGGAAAGAGATCCTGCACGCCATCCACAAGGCCAATCATGACGCGCCGCCGGCGGTCTTCCTGATCGAGCAGGTCGACATCTTCGGCCTGTCGAAGAAGGTGGTGGATTTCAGCCAGACCAACCGGTGGATCGACTACAGCCAGGTCACGGTCGAATAGTCACTCTTTCGGCCAGGGTCCCGGGTGCCGCCAGCGTGCGGGACCCGGGACCGGCCCCGATCCCGCGATGACATTTCCCCTGCGACCGATCGCCCGGCGCCTCGGCGCGTTTCTGCTGTTTCTGCTGGCGGTCGTCACCCTTCTTTTCTTCCTGCTTCAGCTCACCGGCGATCCGGCGGAGGTGATGGTCGGCGAGACCGGCACGCCGGAACAGATCGAGGCGGTGCGCCGCCAATATGGCTTCGACCGGTCGCTCGCCGAGCAATATGTCCGCTATGTCGCGAAGCTGGTGCAGCTCGACTTCGGCATCTCCTTCGCCGACGACCAGCCGGCAATGGGCATCGTGCTCGAACGGCTGTGGCCGACCCTCATGCTCACCCTCCTCGCGATCCTCGCGACCCTTGCATTCGCTGTCCCGCTCGGTGCCTGGCTCGGCGCCCGGCCGGACGCCCCGACCCGCCAGGCGGGCGCCGCCGTCGTCTATGTCGCCCAGGGCATACCGGGCTTCGTCGCGGGTCTCCTCCTGATCCAGCTTTTCAGTGTGCAATGGCGGCTGCTGCCCTCGATCGGGTTCGAGGGTGTCACGACCTGGATCCTGCCCGCGCTCACCCTCGCTTCCTTCCTCGCACCGAAGCTGACCCGGGTTATCGCCGCCAACGTGACGGAGGCGATGCGGGAAGACTACATCCGCACCGCGCGCGCCGGCGGGGCGGGCCCGCGGGCGCTTCTCTGGCGTCATGCCCTGCCCAACGCCCTTCTCGGCGCGACGGCCCTGATCGGGGCGCAGTTCGCCTTCCTCATTTCCGGCGCGGTCGTGACGGAGGTGATCTTCGCCTGGCCGGGCCTTGGCTGGCTTCTGGTCAAGTCGACGACCTCGCTCGACTTTCCGGTCGTGCAGGCCGCCGTCTTCGTCATCGCGATCATGGTCTTCGCCGCCAACAGCCTGACCGACATCCTGTTCCGCTATGTCGACCCGCGCCTCCGGGTGAAGGGCGCATGAGCGCGGCGCCCGTCCGGCTCGGCATTCTGCCCCGGCTCGGCCTCGCCGACCGCCATGGCCGGCCGCGCCTGCAACTCGCCATCGGTCTGGCGCTCGGTGGGGTCATCCTCTTCCTGACCGTGCTCAACGGTGCGCTTTCGGCCTACAACCCGCTCGAGGGCGACATCATGCTCCGCATGAAACCGCTCTTCACCGAGGACCACTGGCTCGGGACGGACCAGCTTGGCCGCGATCTCTGGTCCCGGCTCCTGTCCGGCTTCCCCTGGTCGCTCGGCATCGCGGCAGTGGCGACCCTGGTCGCGCTCGCGATCGGGACCGCGGCCGGCCTTGCGGCGGCCTGGCGTCCGGGCGCGACGCGGACCGTCGTGAACAGGTCCGTCGACACCATCATCGCCTTCCCCGGGCTGGTCATCGCCATCTGCATCATCGCCGTCGTCGGCCGGGGCTTCTGGCCGCTGTCCCTGACCCTCGGGCTGCTCAGCTGGCCCTTCTTCGCCCGGGTCGTCTATGCGGAAGCTTTGGGCCTGATCCGGCGCGACTACGTCACCGCCGCGCGGCTCTTCGCCGTGCCCGCGCCGGTGATCCTGTGGCGCCACGTCCTGCCGGGCCTCCGCCCAACCCTGATGGTCATGCTCGCCTTTCACTTTGCGGACATGCTGATCGCGGAAAGCGCCCTGTCCTTCCTGGGCCTGGGCGCCCCCCTGATGGCGCCGACCTGGGGCAACATGCTGTCGGAAAGCCGGCAGTATCTGACCAACGCCCCCTGGATGATGCTCGTCCCGGGCATGGCGATCGTGCTCGTCGTGGTCACCCTGAACCTGATTGGCGACGGCATCGCCAAACTGTCCCGCGACCGGGCCCGGGAGGTGGAGCAGTGAGCACCCCCGCGGTTGCCGTCGACAATCTGAGGGTCGCCTTCCCGCGGGCGGACGGCGGGACGTTCCATGCCGTCGACGGCGTGTCGCTCAGCCTGGCGCGCGGCGAAACCCTCGGCATCGTCGGGGAGTCGGGCTCCGGCAAGTCGGTCACGGCGCTGAGCCTTATGGGCCTCGTGCCCCGCCCGGGTCGGATTGCGGAGGGATCGATCTCGGTTCTCGGCAAGCCGGTGCACGATCTGGAAGAACGCGCGCTCTGTCGGCTGCGCGGGCGGGATATCGGCATGGTCTTCCAGGATCCGATGACCGGCCTCAACCCCGTTCGCAAGATCGGCTCGCTTCTCATGGAGACGGCCCGGCGGCACAACAGGCTGAGCCGGCGCGAGGCACGCGCCCGGGCCCTCGCCGCCCTTCGGGAGGTCGGCATCCCGTCGCCCGAAGCGCGGCTCGACGCCTATCCGCACGAGCTCTCCGGCGGCCTGCGGCAGCGGGTGATGATCGCCCTCGCCCTCGTCAATCACCCCGATGTCATCGTGGCGGACGAGCCGACGACCGCGCTCGACACGACGATCCAGGCGCAGATCCTGTCGCTCCTCAAGGCGCGCCTTCAGGATGCCGCCCTTATCCTTATTACCCACGATCTCGGCGTTGCGGCCGAGATCTGCGACCGCATCGCCGTCATGTATCTCGGACGCATCGTCGAGACGGGCGGCGTCGCGGAGATCCTCGCCCGGCCGCGTCATCCCTACACGGCGGGGCTGCTCGCCGCCGTGCCGCGCTTCGATTTCTCGCGTCCGGACCTGGTGCCGATCCCGGGCTCTCCGCCCGGGCCGGACGTGCGCCTCGAGGGCTGCGCCTTTCGCGACCGCTGTGCCCGGGCCGGACCGGCCTGCGCGAAGGACCCGGCGCTCCGCGATCATGACGGCCGCGAGGTCGCCTGCGTCGATCCGCTGACAGGAGAGGCGGCATGAGTGGCGCGCCGGTTCTCTTCGAAGCCCGCGGTCTCACGGTCGCCTTCGGTCATGGGGAGCGTCGGCTCCAGGCACTGGACGGCGTGGACCTGACCGTGCGGCGCGGCGAGACGGTCGGGCTGGTGGGCGAGTCCGGATCGGGAAAGTCGACCCTCGCCAAGGTCATGATGCGGGTGCTGGCGCCCGACGGGGGACAACTTCTTTTCGACGGCCAGGATCTGGCGGCACTCTCCGGCCGTGCGCTGAAGCCGGTCCGACGCCGCCTGCAGATGGTCTTTCAGGACCCCTATGCCAGCCTGGACCCGCGCCTCAAGGTGAAGGACATCGTCGCCGAGCCTCTCCGCGCCCATCGCGCGGGTTCGCGGGCCGACGTCGCCGCCCGGGTCGCGGATCTTCTGGCGGCGGTCGGCCTGCCGGCGGATGCCGGCGCCCGCTACCCGCACCAGTTCTCCGGCGGCCAGCGGCAGAGGATCGCCATCGCCCGCGCCCTCGCGCTGGAGCCGGAGATGCTCATCGCCGACGAACCGGTCTCGGCTCTCGACGTCTCGATCCAGGCGCAGATCGTCAATCTGCTCAGGGAAATCCAGCGCGCCCGCGGCATCGCCTACCTGGTCATCGCCCACGACCTCGCGCTCGTGCACCAGATTTCCGACCGCATTGTCGTGCTGTATCTCGGCAAGGTGGTGGAGGAGGGGCCAGCGGACGATATCGTCGCGGCGCCGGCGCATCCCTATACCGTCTCGCTGCTTGCCGCGACGCCGGTGCCGGAGGTCGGCGGCCGGCGCGAACGGATCGTCCTGCGCGGCGACCCGCCGTCCGCCATCGATCGGCCGTCCGGCTGCGCCTTCCACCCCCGCTGCCCCATCGCCCGCGACCGCTGCGCGGCCGAAACGCCGGCACTGACGGCGACGACGGCAGGCCGAAGAGTGGCCTGTCACTATCCCGGCGAGCTGCCGTCTCCGGTGGCGACGGGTCCGGTCTGACGCACCGCGACGTTCAGTCGTCGTCCTTCGGATAGGCCGAGCGGACGACCAGCACGGCAATGCCGAAGAGCCAGATGGGCGCGGCGACGAGCGCGAAGACGAGAAGAGCCTCCGCGCCGAAGGCAAGCCAGCCGATCAGGACCAGCATCACCAGGTTGACGAGCAACAGAAGATGGACGTTCAGGCCGTCCTGGCCCGCTGCTCGGTCCGGCCGTTGGACCGGTTTCGGCGCCGACGGCGCCGCGGTGGACGGTTCCGTTGCCGCATATCGAAGCGCGAGCGGCAACAGAAAGACGAGCCCGGCGACGAAGACGGCAATTCCGGCCCATTCGAACCCGCCAAGGGCATAGGCCAGAACGCAGGTCGCGACGAAGTTCGCGATGCCGGGGCCATAGGTCGCAATCAGGGGATCTACAGGTCTCGTGGTCGTGTCCATGCGGAACTCTCTCGATCCGGGGCCAGTGGACCGGGGAACGCCCGGTCCACCGGCTCCCGTCGTCAGTGGTGATGGTGCTTCATGCCGCTCGCGCCCGGCGCACGGACCGGCGCCTCGACGGCGATCGTCCCGGCGCGCTCGAAGACCAGGACGATGGGCAGTTTGGTGCCCTTCTCGATCGGCCGCTTGAGCTGCATCAGCATGATGTGATGACCGCCTGGTTTGAGCGTCACCTTGCCGCCCGCCGGGATGGTCAACGTTTCCAGCTTGATCATCCGGCCGCGACCGTTCTCGATCACGGTGCGGTGGACCTCCACCCGGCCGGCGGCGGGAGAACGGGCCGAGAGGAGACGGTCGGGCTCTTTCGACTTGTTGACGATCACCATGAAGGCGGCCGTCGGGCGCGAGATCCCGATGGACGCACGGGCCCAATGGTCGTGGACCTCGATCTTGGTGTCGTTCGCGATCGCCGGGGCGGTCGAGAGAGCCGCAGGGAGGAGTGCGGCGATCAGGAGTTTCCTCGGGGTCATTTGCTCATTTCCTTCTTGATGGACCGGGCGATATCGCCCGCCTTGTCCGTATGCGCGTAATGGGTCACGAACCCTCCGTCCGGTCCCATGAGGTAGAGGATCGTCGAATGGTTCATCGTGTATCCGTTCGGCGCCGTCTTCTGGTCGACCCGGCCGTAATAGGCACGGAAGGCCTTGGCGGCAGCGGCCACCTGGCTTTCGGTGCCGGTCAGCCCGATCATCCGCTTGTCGAAGGCATTGACATACTGGGCCATGATTTTCGGCCGGTCCCGCACGGGGTCGATCGTGATGAACAGCGGCGTAACCGACTTGGCCTCGTCGCCCAGCGCCGCCATCACCTGCGCAACGGTATTCAGGGTCGTCGGGCAGATGTCGGGACAATGGGTGAAGCCGAAGAAGACCAGCTTCCACTTTCCGGCATAGTCCTTCTCGGTCACCGGCTTGCCGGTGTGGTCGACAAGGTTGAAGCGGGTCGTGATGACGGTCGAACCCCTCGAGCTGGCGGACGGGTCGCTTGACCCCTTTCCCAGCAGCAGCGGATAGGAGACGACTGCGATCGCGGCCAGGACCGCGGCCGCGGCCAGGGTCCAGAGGAGGATCTGGGACGTTCGAAGTCTCGACGTCATGGCGAGTGGACCTTCGTCAAAACGGGACGTGGCTGAGCCTGGATACGCACGCGGGGTGCGCGGTCGGCGGCGACACGTCTATGTGGAAGAAACGGTTCGGAACGGAGACGTCAGATGCGCGGCGCGGGGGGCGCTCTGCTGTCGAATGGCGCGACGGCGCGCGCGGGGGGCGCGGCATAGGCGCCATAGCCGCCGGATGCCCGGTCGATCCGGGCCTCGGCAACCGGGAAATCCGCCGATCCCGCCGCGATCAGCGGCAGGTTCCCGAGGGACTTGCAGATCGGGCAGTCGAGGCCAGCGGTGTCGGAGCGGCTGTCGCCGTCCCCGCGGTCATGCTGCAGCGCGACCAGCCCGGCGCCGCCCGGGGTGCAGAGGGTGAGGAAGCGCGGCAGCCGCGGACCGTCCGCGCCGGCGGACCCGGCAGTACCGGCGGTCGCCGGAAGCGCACACAGCATCGTCACCGCCAGTATCTTCGCGAGATACAGCGCGGCGACGGCAAGGGCGACCTGGATGCGGCTGGCTCGGACGGCTTTCAAGCCGGAAACACTCCCACACGGTTGCATGCGGGAAATATCCTCCCATCGCCCGGAGGGAAGGAGAATGTTTCCAAGTGTCGCAGCCGGGCTATTGCCCCTGGGCGTCGGGATGGACGAACTCGCGCCAGACTTCCCGGCGGAGCGGGCGGTCGGAATATCTCTGGATCCGGTCGGCGGCGTGGCCAACGATGTCGGCGAGGCGGAGGTCCCGGGTCTCCGCATAGGTCGTGACCTCGGCGACGGCCCGGGCGAGCGCGTCGGGGCCGCCGGCCATCGCGGCGCTGGTCATCTGCACCGCCCGGGCGCCGGCGAGCAGCATCCGGATGACGTCGAGGCCGGAGCGGGCACCGTTGGTCCCGATCAGAGGCACATCCGGACCCAGCCGGGCACGGGCGGCGGCCAGCCAGTGACAGGTGAGCGGCAGGGCCCAGCCGCCGCCGAAGGCCGCCCGGGTGCCGAGAACCGGCTCCATCGTCTCGGGGTCCGGCAGGAGCCCCATATAACGGCCCATCAGGCCGACGGCGTCGGCGCCGCCGTCGACCGCGGCCGCGGCGAGCCCCGCGACCTCGCCGCTCTGCCCCGTCAGTTTCACCCAAAGGGGGCCGGGGACCGCCGCTCGCACGGCGGCGGTCATCGCCCGTACCCGTTCCGCATCCCGCTCCAGCGCGATGGCCCCGGGTGCGGCCTCCCCGCCATGGGGCGCGCCGATGTTGAGTTCGATCACTCGGGCGCCTGCCGCGACCATCCGTTCGATCATCCCGACGCCGGTCTCGAGGTCGGCGGGGATCAGGCTTGCGACCATGACGCAGTCCCGCGTCCGGGCATGCTCGTCCGTCTCCCGAAGCAGGTCGAGCCACGCGTCGAAATCGATCGGCGAGAGGCCCGAGCGGCAGAAGAGGCTCGCGCCCGGCGGCGGATCGTAGTCCCAGGGAAGCGGCCGCCACTCTGCATCGAGCAGGACATAATCCGTCCGGTCGAGCTGCTCTTTCGCGGCCGGGTTCTCGTTGGTCGACTTCATGACGACGGCCCCGACCCCGGCGTCGATGGCGGCCCTGAGGCCGGCCGGGTCGATCAGGTGCTCGCCCGACCCGGCGACGACGGGGTTCTTGAGCCGGACCCCGCCGACCTCGACCGCGAGCCGGTCGCCGCCCATCATCCTATTCCGCCGCCTGGCCGGTCGGTGCCGCGGTTCGCGGCGCGAAGCTGTGCGGCGACGGCCCACCGGTCATGCGTGCCTCCAGGTCGTCCAGCATGCCGTGGATGCGGTCGATGTAGGTGTCCTTGTCGTAGGTGTCGTAAAGGAGCCCCGCGAGCCGCACAGGGTCGCCCGAGTAATAGCGCTCGTAGAGCTGCTGACGGCCGGAGAAGCTCGACACCGCCGCGTCGTAGGCCAGCCGGAAAAGTTTGATGCGGGATTTCGAATCCGACATGGCCGACTGGCAATAGGCCTCGACCGCCTCTTTCATCGGGCCCTCGATCTCGGCGAAGGAGGGCACGGCGACGATGCCGCCGGCGCCGAGAAGCTGCACGATCTCGCACATGCGGTGGAACATCTTCGGGAACATCTGCCGCACGGTCCAAAGCGGCATCGGGTCCGGCACGGTTGCGCCGTGATACCACTCGGTCGCCCCGGCCTCGCAGGCGACGAGGCAGGCGCGGACGAACTCCGTGTAATTGATCAGCTCCGCCAGCATGTTCTGGACGTGGAGGTGGGTGTCGATCTTGGTCGACTTGGCGATGGCGAAGCCCAGGCCCATCATGAATTCCGCCTTGGCCAGGTTCTTCGTCGAGAACTGGTGGGCGGTCTGCCACATTGCGCCGGTCCGGTTGAACAGGCCGTTGCACATCTCGATGTCGCGGAAGATGAAGGTGTTCTCCCAGGGCACCAGCACGTCGTCGAAGATGACGACGCCGTCGCCTTCGTCCAGCCGGTTGCCCAGCGGCGCGTCCATCGGCGAAGCGGCCGACTGGTTCACCAGCGAAGGGCGGCAGACGAACTTCAGGCCCGGTGTCGAGATCGGGATGGAGAAGCTGTAGGCGTAAGCCTTCGCTTCGTCGTTCATGTTCAGGTAGGCGGACGGAGCGGCCTGGATGTGGTCGGAAAAGGCGCAGAGGGTCGTGACGATCCGGGCGCCGCGGATGACGAAGCCCTTGTCGGTCTCCTTGACGATCCGGGCGGCCACATCCTTCGTCTGCTCCTCGATCGGGCGAGAGCGGTCGACCTGGGGCGGGACCAGGGTATGGGTCAGGACGAGGTCGTTCTCGCGGCTGTATTCGTAATAGTCCTTGAGGTGCTGACCGAAGGGATGGGCCGGCCGGTCAAAGTCCTTCCATGGGGCCGCGAGGCCCGCCATCAGGCAGTTCATGAAGTCCATCGAGCGGCCGAACATGCCGCAGGTATGGTCCATCCAGACCTTGATCATCTCACGCCGGGCGACGAGGTCGTCCTTCGATTGCGGGATGATATGAGACAGGCCGACCGGGTCGCCCGTGGTCGGCGAGGTATAGGTCATCTTGTCCTTCAGGTCGGGCTGGGACTGAAGGTCGAACAGCTCCGCGATGGTCGCAGCCGCGCCCTCGAACCGCGGGTCGGTGGCGACATCCTTGACCCGTTCCCCGTCGATCCAGATCTCGCGGTCGTCCTTCAGCCCTTCGAGATACTGCCGGCCCGTACGAATACCCATAAGTGCGTTTCCTCTCGTCTTGGTTCCTGTCTCGGCGCGGGGCGCCTTATGCCTGGTCCTCGAACACCACCAGACCGTATCCGGTGAGCATCGGCGCGTAGTAGAAGCGGTGCGCCCGATGGACGGTCGGGCTGAGGGCGCCGCGCATGGTCAGCCACATGATCATCTCGACCGACTCGGCGCCGCCCTGCTCCATGAAATCGTCGTGGCTCAGCCCCGCCAGTTCCTCCGGGTCCGTCTCCAGAAGGTCCAGGAAGCGGTTGTCCCATTCGGGGTTGGTGTAGCCGAAGCGGGGGCCGTGCAACTGGTGCGACAGGCCGCCGGTGCCGACGATCACG
>CAYGKX010000148.1:0-2147 GCA_964350225.1 uncultured Rhodospirillaceae bacterium
GGATGCAGCGCGCCACGTCCTCACCGGTCAGGGGATCGGTGCCTTCATAGACCTTGTCTGCCGCGGCTTCGTCGCCGAGGCGCACCAGTGAGAATTCCGTCTCGGCCAGTCCCGGCTCCAGATTGGTGACGCGGATGTTGCTGCCCAGCAGGTCGCTGCGCAGGTTGAGCGAGAATTGTTTGACGAAGGCTTTGTTGCCGCCATAGACATTGCCGCCGGGGTAGGGATAGGCGCCGGCGACCGATCCCAGATTGATAACATGCCCCTTGCCGCGCTCGACCATACCGGGAAGGAGTGCCCGGGTGCAGTAGACGACCCCGTTCACGTTGGTGTCGATCATCGTCTGCCAATCGGCCATGTTCGCCTTGTCCGCCGCCTCGAGGCCCAGCGCCAGACCGGCGTTGTTGACCAGTACATCGACCGCCGCGAAATCGTCCGGCAGCGCCGATACCGCGCCGACGACCGCGTCGAACTCGCGGACGTCCATTGCGAGGGGCAGCAAGGCGTCGCCGAGTTCCGCCTTCAGGGCATCCAGCCTCTCGGTCCGGCGGCCGGTCGCGATTACCTTGTGCCCCTCGCCGACAAAACGGCGGGCAATGGCGGCGCCGAAGCCCGCTGTCGCGCCGGTGACCAGCACTGTCATCTGATTGCTCATGGCTCTTTCGCCTCCCGTCAGTCGGATAAATACGTGTCCTAAAGGTCCTTGAGCGCCGTCTTGGCTGCCTGCCACAGAGATTCAAGTTCATCGGGCGGGGCATTCTCCGGCCGACGGCCCTCGGCTGCGAGTGCTGCCTCCAGATGCCGGAACCGCCGTTCAAAGCGGCTATTGGTGCGTCGAAGGGCCGTCTCCGGATCCACCCCGGCATGCCGGGCCAGTTGCACGGCCGAAAACAGGAGGTCGCCAATCTCCGACTCCAGCCGGTCCCTGTCGCCGGCCGTCAGTTCCGCGGCGACCTCGTCTGTCTCCTCGCGCACCTTGTCGAGGACCTGCTCCGGTTCGGTCCAGTCGAACCCCGTACGCGCCGCCCGCTTGCCCAGCTTCTCGGCTCTCGTGAGGGCGGGAAGGGGGAGGGGCACGCCGTCCAGCGCGCTTTGGCTGCCAGCGGCTGCGCGCTCCATCGCTTTCCGCGCCTCCCAGGCACTGGTCTGCGCGGCGGCATCGGCAACGTCCGCATCGCCGAAGACGTGCGGATGGCGCTCTTCCATTTTATCTGAGATGGCGCGCGCCACGTCGTCGAAATCGAAGTGCCCGGCCTCTTCCGCAATCCGGGAGTGAAAGACGACCTGAAACAGGAGATCGCCCAGCTCGCCGCGCAATTCATCCATGGCGTCCCGCTCGATGGCGTCGGCGACCTCATAGGCCTCTTCGATCGTGTAGGGCGCGATGGTCCGAAAGGTCTGCTCGACGTCCCACGGACAGCCGCCAACAGGGTCGCGCAACCGCGCCATGATGGCGAGCAGGCGGGCGATCTGGCTGTCGCATGGGGAAAGCGGTCTGTCTGGCATCTCTCGCGCGTCGGCAGGCGGAAGGGAGCCGGACTATACCGCCAGACGCAGAAGGCTTAAACACCCAGCCGGCCCCATGGGTCCTCTGGCCGTGTTGTCGTTTGCATAGTATCGGCGTAGTCTCCGTCTACTAGTAGATCAACGCAATCCTCAGGGGCGTGCGGTCATGGCGACGAACGCGGCTCAACAGCGCTGGCGGCAGAAGCATCGTTTCACCAAGACCCAGCTGAACGTGATGGTCCCGAGGCTCGTTCACAGGGATCTCGAGGAAATCGCGGAACTATACATGCTGCGTGGCAAGGGAGAAGCTGTGAGCTTCGCGTCCTTCCTCGCAAAGGGCCTCGTCCAGTATGCCCGGCACGACACGGGCGCGCGCCAGTTGATGGATATCTTCGCCGAGGCCTACCGCCGCGACCGGGACCTGTACGGGTAATCGACGGGTCATGGCGGGCACGATCGGTATTGTGGCCTGTTCGGCCGAAGGCGCGGCACTCTGCTACAGGACAATCTGTGCCGAGGGCGAGCGACTGTTCGGTCCCCACGGCCATCCGGAAGTCTTGCTGCACGGGTGGTCGCTCGCAGATTATGTCACCTGCCTCGACGCGGGTGACTGGGCCGGGGTCGGAGACCTGATGCTGTCC
>CAYGKX010000148.1:2157-9319 GCA_964350225.1 uncultured Rhodospirillaceae bacterium
TATCGCGTGTCGCGGAGATGGTGGCCACTCTGAAAGCCCAGGTCGTCCTCGCCAAACTGGCCCGGGCCGGTGCCGATTTTCTGATCTGCCCCGACAACACAATCCATCAGGCGCTACCCCTCATCAAGGAGCGGTCTCCGCTGCCCTGGCTGCATATTGCGGAAGTCGTTGCGGACGAAGCGGCGCAACGCGGGTTTCAGCGCTTGGGCATACTCGGAACCCGTTGGCTTGTCGAAAGCGACGTCTATCCCGAGACACTCGCGGCCCTGGGGCTGGACTTCCGGCGGCCGTCACCGACCGAACGAACAGAAATCGATCGATTGATCATGGAGGAGTTCGTTCGTGGCACTTTCAGCGACGCGGCGCTGGCCTTCCACAAGACCGTGATCGACCGGCTGAAAGGCGAGGGCTGCGATGCCGTGATTCTCGGCTGTACGGAGATTCCCATCCTGATCGGCACCACCGCTACAGGGTTGCCGACGCTCGATTCGACCCGGTTGCTGGCGAGGGCCGCTCTGAAGAGGGCCCAACAATGGCGTTGAGCGCACAGGAGAGAGGTCAAATCGGAGGCACGAAAAATACGCGCCTGAGCGCCACATGCTGGTCGCATAATATATATTATGAGAAATTTTGCTTTGGTTCATGTATTCAATGGCTTGCCGCACTCAGTCCACCGCGATTGGCAGCCTTGCCGCCGCCAACTCCTCACCATCACCTGTCCAGCGGTACCGGGACCAGTGTCACAATGGCCGTTGCACATTTGCGGCGCTCGCCGTCGGCACGCTCGATATGGACATCACTCGCGACGACGCGGAATTGACGTCCGGTCTGCTCAACGCGGGCCTCGGCGACGACGCGGCCGCCCTTGGCCTGGCGCAGGAAATTGATCTTGTATTCCACCGTCACCGCGACATGCCCGGCGGGCATCAATGTCGTCGCCGCCGCACCCGCCGCATGGTCCGCCAGCGCGGAGATCACGCCGCCATGGATTGCACCGGTGAACTGCAGCAGCCCCGGCAGCGGTTCGATCGCGAGAGACACCCGTCCGGGCGCCATCGCTTCGAGGGTCGTGCCGATTTCCTTGATGAAGCCTTCCTGGTCGAGCATTCGCCGGACGAAGGTCTCGTAGTCCGGGTTCGGTGGCACGTCAGACATCGAAGGTCATTCCGTCGTAGCCCGGCTCGACACCCGGCGGGCATTCCCGGCGCAGGGTTTCGTAGTCCAGGTCGTGGTTCATGTGGATCAGGACGGCGTGTTCGGGCCGGACACGCTCGATCCAGCCCAGGGTCTGTTCGAAATGGCTGTGGGTCGGATGCGGCCGGTAACGGACACAATCGACGAACCAGAGCCTGACACCGTCGAGGGCGTCGAAGGCCGCCTCGTCCAGGGCAACGGCATCCGTCGAATAGGCGACGTCGCCGATGCGGACGCCCAGCGTGTAGGCGCTGCCGCCATGGGACTGGAAGAAGGAGACGACCGACCGACCGTTCGACAGACGAAAAAGGCCCGACACCTGATGCGCTTGCGCGATGGCGGTATAGAGGCTGCCGGGCTTCTGTTCGAAGGCATAATCGAAGCGGCCGCGCAGGCTCGCGAGGGTCTGGGGATCCGCATAGATGTCCGGCCGCTTCCCGAGGATCGCGCCGAGGCGTCGCAATTCATTGATTCCGTGCGAATGATCCGCGTGATCGTGCGTATAAATAACCGAGTCCACGCGACTGATTCTGTTATCTAATAATTGTCCCCATAGGTCCGGCGCGGTGTCAATCAATATGCCGTGGCCATCGTCGTCGGCGACATACAGGGACGATCGTGTGCGTCGATTCCGCGGATTGCTCGGATCGCAATCGCCCCAGTCCCCTGCCCCGTCCGGACCGCCGATCCGCGGCACGCCATCCGATCCGCCGCATCCCAGGAGGACGACCTTCATTCGACCGACCGTCCGGTCCCTCAGGCCGCTACCGGCCGGCGGGCCTTGGCGAACAGCCTGAAGAAATTGTCGGTCGTCGCCTCGGCCAGCCGCTCCGGCGTCTCGCCGCGCAGCTCCGCGACGAAGGCCGCCGTATGGGCCACAAAGGCGGGCTCGTTCCGCTTGCCCCGTTTCGGTACCGGCGCGAGGTAGGGCGCGTCCGTCTCGACCAGCAGGCGGTCGAGCGGCACGATCCGGGCCGTTTCCTGGAGGTCGCGCGCGCTCTTGAAGGTCACGATCCCCGACAGTGAGATATAAAGACCGAGCGCCAGAGCCGCCTCGGCCAGCGCGCGACTGGACGTAAAGCAATGAATCACGCCGGGGAACGGCCCCCTGGCATGTTCCTCCCTGAGGATCGCCACCGTGTCGTCGTCGGCGTCGCGGGTATGGACGATCAAGGGCAGACCGGTTTCCCGCGCGGCGGCGATATGGGCGCGGAAAGAGGTCGCCTGTGCCTCCCGTGGACTGTGTTCGTAGAAATAGTCCAGCCCGGTCTCTCCGATCCCGACGACCTTTTCATGGGCCGCCCGCTCGATCAGAGCCGCAGGGGTCTCGACCCCCTCCTCCGCGGCCTCGTGCGGATGGACACCGACGGAGCAGTAGATGTCCGGGTCCTTCTCGGCGATCGCCCTGACCTCCTCGAATGCCGACAGTCTGGTGCAGATCGTCACCATCGTGCCGACCCCCGCCGTACGGGCGCGGACGAGGACGTCGTCGAAATCCTCGTCGAAACTGTCGAAATCCAGGTGGCAGTGGCTGTCCACCAGCATCAGGCGGCCTCTTCGGTCTCGACATACCGCGGAAACACGCCCTCCGGCTTGGGGATCTCAGTGCCGGCAACCAGCCGTCCGGCTGCTCCCAGGGCCGAAAAGTCGCGCGCGTCCGCCGGTACGGACAGCAGATCGAGCAGACGGTTCGAACTGTCCGGCATGTAGGGTTGGGTCAGGATCGCCAGCTGCCGGACCGTTTCGGCCAGGACGTAGAGGACCGTCGCCATCCGTGCCGGGTCCGTCTTGCGCAGCTTCCAGGGCTCCTGGTGGTCGACATAGGCGTTGCTCTGCCGCACCACAGCCCAGATCGCTTCCAGCGCGACATGAAATGCCTGGCGGTCCATGGCCTCGCGCGCCGACGGCAAAAGAGCATCGGCGGCGTCCAGCAGCGCCCGATCGTCCCCGGTGAAATCGCCGGGTTCCGGCAGCGCGGCATCGCAGTTCTTGTGGATCATCGACAGCACGCGCTGCGCGAGATTGCCGTAGTCGTTGGCCAGTTCCCCGTTCATCCGCGCGATCATCGCGGCGTTCGAGAAGTCCCCGTCATTGCCGAACGGGACCTCGCGCAACAGGAAGTAGCGTACCTGGTCGAGACCGTAGCGTTCCGTCAGGGAATAGGGATCGATCACATTGCCCAAAGACTTTGAAATCTTCTGGCCCTCGTTCGTCCACCAGCCATGGGCGAAGACGCGCTTCGGCGGCGCGACGCCGGCGGCCATGAGAAAGGCCGGCCAGTAGACCGCGTGGAAACGCAGGATGTCCTTGCCGACCATATGCAGGTCGGCCGGCCAGTATTTCCGGAAGGCCGCGGCCTCCTGGTCCGGATAGCCGACGGCGGTGATGTAGTTCGTCAGGGCGTCGAGCCACACATACATGATGTGGTCCGGGTCGTCGGGCACCGGCACGCCCCAGTCGAAGGTCGTCCGCGATACAGAGAGATCCTGGAGGCCGCCCTTGACGAAGCTCACGACCTCATTGCGCCGGGTTTCGGGCGCGATGAAGTCCGGATTCGCGTCATAGAAGGCGAGAAGGCGGTCCTGCCAGGCGGACAGGCGGAAGAAGTAGGACGGCTCCTCGACCCACTCGACCTCGGCCCCGCTCGGGGCGAGCTTCTTGCCGTCTGGGCCGGCCGTCAGTTCATTCTCCGCATAGAAGGCTTCGTCGCGCACGGCATACCAGCCGGCATACTTGCCGAGGTAGATTTCGTCCGCGTCGATCAGCTTCCGCCACAGGTCCTGGCAGGCCGGGCGGTGTCGCGCCTCGGTCGTGCGGATGAAGTCGTCGTGGCTGTAATTCATCGCGTCGGCAAGGTCGCGGAAATTCTGCGACACCTTGTCGGTGAAAGCCTGCGGGTCCATGCCCGCCGCCTGCGCCGATTTCTCGACCTTCTGGCCATGCTCGTCGGTGCCGGTCAGGAACATGACGTCATAGCCGTCGAGGCGCTTGAAGCGCGCCAGCACATCGCACGCCAGGGTCGTGTAGGCATGCCCGATATGGGGCACGTCATTCACGTAATAGATCGGCGTCGTGATGTAATAGCTTTCCTTCGCGGCGTTTTCCGTCGACGCGACAGTCATCTCAAGTCTCCCGGCGCGGCCGGCCGTCGCCACCGCGCGTCAAGTCAGGTCGAATTGTTTCCGGCGGTCGCCGATCCGGCGGGGCCGATGGTGGCCTGCAGGTCCATGAAGACCTGAAGAACCACCTGCTTGCGATCCAGATTGATGGCCGCCGCCTGCCGGAACAGCTGCGCGGTCTTTTCCCACATGGCGGCCCAGCGATCAAGCGGCGCCGCCGCCGAGAGCCGCGCCCGGAGCGCCGTTTCGGCGGGATTGAGGGGCGCGACGGAGCCGCCGTCACCCTGCCCCGCCCCGCGGACCAGCCGGGCAAGCCACCAGCCCATGAGATCGGTCAACGTGGCATAGGCCGCCTCCTTGCCACGAGCGCCCGCCTTTTCCGCGAGAGAGTGAGCGGCGGCGACGTCGAGCGCAGGCAATGTCTCCAGGACGGAGAGCATATCCGACAGGAGCTCAAGCCCTCCCTCGGCCGCGAGCGACAGGGCCCGGCCGGGCGAACCCTCGGCGAGCGACGCAAGCTGTGCCCGCTCCTCCGCGCCAATCTCTGGCAGACGCAGGCCTATCACCTCCGCAACCTCTGCTTCGGGCAAGGGCGAAAAAGTCAGGGTTCGGCACCGGGAGCGGATGGTCGGCAGGATGCGGCCAGCCGCGTGATTGACCAGAAGGAAAACGGTGCGCGGCGGCGGTTCCTCGAGCTTCTTGAGAAAGGCGTTGGCGGCGTTGCGATTCATGTCGTCGATGGCGTCGACAAGCACCACCCGCCAGCCGTCTCCCGCCGCGGTCATCTGAAGGAAGTGGTTGGCCTCGCGTACCTGGTCGACAGTGATGACCGTTCGCGGCTTGCCGCTCTTGGCGTCCACGCCAAGTTCCAGGATCTGCAGGCTTGGGTGGGCCCTGCCCGAGACCTGGCGGGCGGCCGGACTGTCCGGATCGACGGCAAGACTGTCCGGGCCGCCGCCAAAAAGGCCGCCGGTCTCTCCCGCACCCGACAGCAGGAACTTGGCCAGCCGGTAGGCAAAGGTTGCCTTGCCGACCCCTTGCGGGCCCGTCAGCAGCCAGGCGTGATGCATGCGGCCGGACCCGATCGCGCGCAGGAGCTGTGCTTCGGCATCTCCGTGGCCGATCAGGTGTTCGGCGACGGATGGGCCGTCATTCACGCTCTCCCGGTCGCTCATGCCGCTGAGGCCACGGGAATGCCGAACCGTTCCGCGACGGCCCCGCGCACAGCCGCAGCGACCTCGTCCAGCGGGCGCCCGGCATCGATCAGTACACAGCGGTCCGGCTCGCGTCGCGCGATGTCCCGGAAGCCGTCACGAACGGCGCCGTGAAACGCGGGGCCGAGCCGTTCGTACCGGTCCTCGGTGCCGCCTCGCCTGCCGGCCCGGGCCAGCCCCGCCTCCACCGGAATGTCGAGGATCACGGTCAGGTCCGGGCGAAAGCTGCCCAGGACAAGTTCGTGCAGCCGCTCAACCCAGTCCCGACCCAGGCCGTGTGCATATCCCTGATACGCCATGGTCGAGTCGGCGAACCGATCCGATACGACCCAGGAGCCGGCCTCGATGGCCGGTCGGATCAGCCGTTCGACATGATCGCGCCGGGCGGCGTAATGCAGCAAACCTTCCGCTTCCGGGTCCCACCGGTCGGTATCGCCCTCGACCAGCAGCGCGCGCACGGACTCTGCCGCCGGGGTTCCTCCCGGTTCGCGGGTGCGAACCACAGTCATATCCGAGGCTTCAAGAAAATCGCAGAGGAGTTTGATTTGAGTGGATTTTCCACTTCCCTCTCCGCCCTCGAAGCTGATGAACCGGCCGCGGCCCTTTTCCACAAACGCGTCCATGCTCATGGTTTGCCGGCCTTTGGCGCCATCTGCGCGAAGCCCCATTCGAGTAGCCGGATTGCTTCGTCCCGCCGGGCCTTGGCGGACTTCAATCCGTTGATGACCAGGATCAAACGTGTATCGCCGCGCCTGGCGGACGCCGCGAGGCCGTATCCGCCAGCACGTGTCTGTCCGGTCTTGAGGCCATCCGCGCCATCGACCGCTCCGAGCACCGGGTTCCGGTTGGCGAATGCCTTCCCGCCATGGCTCACCGAGCGGAGGGCGAAATAGGCATAGAAGAGCGGATACCGCTCGATGAGATAGGCCGACAGCGTCGCGACATCGCGCGCGGTCATGCGCTGGCCGCGCCGTGAGAAGCCTGTCGCGTTGCGGAAGCGGCTGTTCTTCAGACCAATTTCCTTGGCACGCGCCGTCATCCGCCTGGCGAAGGCGGTCTCGGTACCGGAGATCGCCTCGGCAAGCGCGATCGCGCTATCGTTCCCCGAGGCGACAATGGTGCCGCGCAACAGGGTTTCCAGCGTCACGGCCTCACCGGGCTTGAGCCCGAGCCGGGAACCCCGCGTCCGTGTCACTGTACGCGAAATCTTGATCGGCTGGGCCAGCGAGACCTTGCCCGCCTCCAGGGCTTCCAGGACGAGGAGCACGGTCATGAGCTTGGCCATCGACGACGGCGCCATCGGACGGGTCGACCGTTTGGCGAGCAGTACCTTTTTCGCCGGCAGGGCGATCATGAAGGCCTGTCGCGCGAGCGTCTTGGGCTGCGCGGCCACCGCGCCATCGGACATGCCCGATAGCGGCAGGATCGAAACCGCGGACAACAGATAAAGAGGCAGGAGCCTGTGCGACATCACCATGGCGCGGCGCTTTCGGCCGCCCGGCACCGGTCCGTGGGCTGGAGGCGGGACGGCCGCCTAATCGACGACGATACGGGCTCCTGTATACCCCATCCCGACCATGCGCGCGAGCAGGCGGTCGCCCGCCTCGGCCGTTTTCACCGGTCCGACCCACACGC
>CAYGKX010000149.1:0-9281 GCA_964350225.1 uncultured Rhodospirillaceae bacterium
CGGTTCGTGGGGCCATTCCCCAGTCCAGAAGATGTCGCCCGCGAAATCCGCCAGCCCCGGCAGGTCCGGCTTGTTCACGGCCGACAGGCAGCCCGTCGCCATGACGACAAAGGTTGGCGAGAACTCGCGTGCGGGATCGGTCGCGACCCGCCAGCGCCGCGCGTCCTCGTCGTAGCGGGCGGAGACGACCCGGGTATTCAGGAGAATGTCCCGACGCAGGTCGAACCGGTCGGCGACATGGTCGAGATAGGCGAGGATCTCCGGCTGCCCGGCATAGCGCTCGGTCCAGGTCCAGTCCTGCTGCAGGTCCTCGTCGAAGCCGAAGGAATAGCGCGTCGATTCCACGTCGCAGCGCGCGCCGGGATAGCGGTTCCACCACCATGTCCCGCCCACCCCGCCGGCCGCCTCAACGCAGAGCGCGCGGAAGCCGGCCGAGCGCAGCTTGTGGAGCAGGTAGAGCCCCGACGCCCCCGCGCCGACGATCAGGACGTCGAGGTCGTCCCCGCGTTGCTTCTCTTCCGGCATATCCGGCCGTTTCGCTCCCTTGTCGCACCTTCCGTGCGTTCGGGCCGATGGTGTCACGGGCGCCGGGTCCGGGGGAAGCCTGCGCAACGACGACCGCGTGCTGCAAGCAAAGCAGACCTGCCGCCCTTCCGTCGGCATGGACCCCGGATCAAGTCCGGGGTGGCGAAGAAGCTGACGACGAGCGCCTCGCCACCCCAGCCCCCGAGCCAGGGTTCATCGCCGCGCCGGGCGCGCTTCCCGAACACGCACCACCCGTCACATCGCACCGTCGATCCGATGGATGCCCGGTGTTCCGTTTCTCCGAGGCTGTCAAGGACCCGGGCCGGCTTCGCCGGTGGCCCGAAGGGCCATCCTTGACAGCCTCGGAGAAACGGAAAAAGACGCTGGCATCGGACCGACGGCACGGTCTGCTCGATGAGCCAAGGAGGAGGGCGCGGCTGCAAGTTCAGGCGGTCCGCCTCACGCCCCCGCGACGGCATCCGCAACGCGGATCGACAGGGCGCAGCCCGTCAGCGTCGGGTTCACGGCCACGCGGGTCGGGATCAGGCTGTTGGTCGCCAGATACAGGTTGGCGATGCCCCAGACCCGGCCGTCCCCATCGGTCACGCCGCTTCCGTCATCGGTCGCGCTCATCCGGGTCGTTCCGAAAACGCGCGGCGTTCCGGGCATGGGCGCCCGGTGCAATGGCGATAGGAATGGGATGTCCGAAAGCGGTGGTGCCGATGGAGGGACTCGAACCCCCGACCCACGCATTACGAATGCGTTGCTCTACCAGCTGAGCTACATCGGCGTGCCCGTGCCGCGATGGCGCGGGGCCGGTCGCGGAGGCTTTGGGACCGGCTATGTAAAGCGGATGGCGGGCGGCGTCAATTGTCTCGCCGGGCCGAGACGAGGTGAAAGGCGCGATCCCCGGCTTCGGCCCCGTTACTGGCCCCGACTTCTCAATCCGGGGCAGGGTTGCTACCCTCCGGCACAACGCTATCGGCCATGTTTCGGGACGGAGGGTCTGAATGTCTTATCGGCACATTCGCACGGGCGGGATGCTCGCGGCGCTGTTCCTGGTTCTGCCGGCCCTCCCGGTCGAGGCGCCGCGCGACTCCTTCTCCGGCCTCGCGGGCTTCGGCAGCGCCATGGCGCAGGAGAGCAAGGAAGTCGATGGCGGCGCGCCCCCCGGGATCGAAGGCGGTGACGACACGGCCGGGCCGAAGGGGGCGGGCATGCCCCCCGGCGCTGCGACGCCACCTGAAAAACGCGGCACCGGCGGGCCCATCGCCGGCTCCTACTCCCTCGTCGGGCGAAACATCAACGGCAGCAGCTATCGTGGGCGGGTGACCGTTTCCCGGACGGGTGAAACCTTCCGGGTGGTCTGGCGGGTCGGCCGGCAGACCTTCGTCGGCACCGGCATCCTGACCGGCGACATCCTGTCGGTCGCCTATAACGGCGGGCTTGCCGTCTACCGCTTCTCCCCGGCCGGCATCAAGGGCCGCTGGGCAACGACCAATGCCCGCCGCATCTCGACCGAGGACTGGACGCGGCAGTAGCGGCTCATGTGTCGCGGCATCCTCGTCGCAGCCGCTTTCGCTCAGGCTGGCTTCAGGGCCCGGTAGACGGGGCCGGCCTTCCTTCGCCGCCGGGACGGGTGCGCCCTAAGGCCGGCGGCGGCCAGCGGCATTCGCTGCGGAACTCCTCGGGGTCGCCGACGGGCCTCTGGACGGCGCGGCCGTCGCCCCAATGGCCTGTAATGCCCCGGCTGTCCCACCGGCTGTCCCACCGGCTGTCCCACCGGCCGCCCCACCGGCTGCCCCGCCGCCCGGCGCGGGCTCTCGCTCCGGCGCCGCAGCGGACGGTTCCGCCGCCGGCATCAGGATCAGCTTCGCCTCGTCGCTCTCCTCGGCCAAAACGACGCTGTCCGTGGCCCGGACGTCGTCTTGGGCGGTCATCGCGCGGACACGGTGCGGCGTGGTCCAGCGCAGGGCGTCGAAGGTGCCGCAATGGCCGCACAGCGCCGACCATTCCCGGGCGGTGGCGCCGCAATCGTTGCAGATCCAGGCGGGTTCCGGCGGGGCGGTTGCGGCCCGCGACAGCCAGTCCCGCGCACCGCTCGCGTCGCCATGCTCGGCTTGCTCCAGCTCCGCCTGCAGGCGGCAGAAGGCCGCGTCCGGCTCCCGGTCGTCGGCCTCGGCCGCGTCGATCCCTTCCTTCAGATGCCGGCGCGCCTCGCCCCACAGACGGGCATCCAGCGCGGCCCGCGCCAGGGCGAGCTGGCTCTCCCGCGCCTCGGGCGCGATTTCGCCGAGCTTTTCCATGGCGCGCAGCCGGGCGACAGCATCGTCGCCATCCACGATGGAGCGGTACAGCCGGGCGAGGTCCGGATGGGGGGCGGCGCGCCATCCGTCCTCGACCACGCGCCGCGCCTTCCGCCGTTGCCCGTCGGCCAGCAGAAGCGCACCGAACTGCAACACGGCGGGCAGCAGCTCCGGCGCCAGCTTGTGGGCCTTGCGGGCATGGTCCAGCGCCTGCGCTCGGTTGCCCTTGCGCTCCGCCATCAGGCTCAGCTGGATGAGGACCACCGCGTCGTCGCGGGCGCCCAGCGTCTCGCCGACGGCGCGCGACTTGCGCGCGGCGGACAGGGTCGCCTCCGCGTCCTCCCAGCGCCGCGCGCCGATCTGCAGGTGGAACAGCCGCGTCAGGATCCAGGGCTGCCGGGGCGCGATCTCCCGCGCCTTCTCCGCCAGAGAGATCGCCTCGGCGAGGTTGCCTTCCTGCTCCGCCAGGCCCACGAGCCCGCGCAGGCCGATCAACTGACCCTCCCGCGACTCCAGCATCGCCTCGTAATAGCGGCGGGCGGTCTGGGGCTTGCCCTCGATCTGCGCCGCCTGGGCGCCGATCAGAAGGGCGCCGGGCGGCCGGCCGAGGATTTCGCTCGCCCGCCGCGCCTGGTCCTTGGCCTCGATCGTGTCGCCGGCGGCCAGCGCGACCATGCCGCGTGTCAGCGCCATGTAGCCCGCCTCGCGCCGGCGCATCTCGTGCTTCTCCCGGATGCGCCGGGGCGTCCGGCGGATGAGCCGCCATATCTGGTAGAGCCCTGCGCCGACGAGGAACAGGAGGATCGCGCCAACGATCATGACAGGGACGGACGTGTCGATGCGATATCCGCGCCACTCCAGGGTCACGGTCCCGGGTGATTCGGCCAGCCACGCCGCGAGCACCGCCAGCACGACCAGCAGCAGGAAAAGAAAGAGGACGCGTAGGACGAGCATCATCGGTGGCCCCGGCGCATCGCCGGGCGGCGCGCTTTGTCTGGCGAAAGGGGTGTCACTGGTTTGCGCCCGTGACCATTTTCAGAACGGCGGTCTGCATCCGGTCCAGTGCCGTTTCCGCGGCCAGTCGGGCCTTAGCGGCCGTGATCCATCTGGCGCCTGCCTCTTGCGACTTGGCGGGCAGGCGGCCGATCAGGGCCAGCGCCTCGCCCAGTTTGCCGTCCCGCAGGGCATTCTCAGCCCGGGTCACAAGCGCACCGGGGGTCTCGCCCTCGACATCGCGGCCGGTCCGGCGGACGGTCACCATGGACTTGACCCGGCCCCAGGCCCGGTCCACCCAGTCGCCTTCAACATCCCGTGCGGCGGCCCGCAGCATCGCGGTGCTGGCCGGGCCGAACCTTTCGATCAGCGCCGCGCGGCTGGCGATCCCTTCCTCCGCGGTCGACGCCAGCGAGGCCGTCAGCTTGACGACGTCAGGGTAATCGTTCGCCAGCGCCTGGACACGGGCAAGCTCCGACTTGTAGGGGCGGCCGCCGAGGGCCGTGTCGCGCAGTTGCCCGATGGCGATCACAAGCGCGCCATACCCGCCGCCCGGCGTCAGGCGACCAATCCGCGTCTCGAGCGCCACCAGCCGTTTCTCGGCGGAGGAGAGGTCGTCCTTGAGCTGCTTGTTCTCCTTGGCGAGGGCCTGCGTCCCCGTACCACCGCCGGCCGCCAGCCGCTTTTCGAGGGCGTTCACCCGATCCGCCAGCTTGGCGATCGCGCCTGTCGCACCGGTCGTGGTTGGCAGGGCGTCGACCCGCTTGGTCAGTTCCGTAACCTGGGCGCGCAGGCCCTCGATCAGCTTCGCGGGGTCGCCGCCGCCTTTCCGAAGCTCGGCCAGGGTCGCGTTCGCTGTGGCCAGCGCCTTGGTCGTCGCAGCCAATTCCCGCTCGACCTTCGCCAGCTGGGTCTGCATCGCGCTGCGCGCCTTGTTCTCGGCGGCGAAGCGCGCTTCCCAGGCGGCCCTGTCCTTGTCGGAGAGGCTGGCGGTCTGGTCGAAGGCGCCGAGATACCAGGCGGCAATAAAGCCCAGCACGGCGGCGAAGCCGAAACCGATGCCGAACATCGCGGTCCGGACCTTCCAGCCGCGATCCTCGTATTCCAGGATCTCTTCCTCGATGACCGTCTCGTCGTCGGCTGTTTCCGCGGCGGTAATCCCGGTATCGGGAACCGGCCGGACCTTCTCCGCCCGGGCGGTGTCGGCGGATTGTCCCGTGTTTTCCGACTTGGCGTCGCCAGGATTGGTGCCTGGCCGGGCATTCTCCGAACGCGGGGTGTCCGAACCCGGGCCATCGGGGGACTTGGCGCGCGAAGGGGGTACGGAGCCGGCCGTACGTGTGGCGGTCGGGGGCGCGCCGTCGTCCTTGCCGCCCTCCATCGGCGCGGCAGCGGGAGCGTCGCCCGTCGCAACGGGCGTATCGGATGTCACGACCGCCATCAGGTCGATCCCTTCGCGGCGCGCGGCCTCCTTGATGTCGTCGAGGCGGGCGATCGGGATCGTGCCCCGCTCCTTCCAGCCCTGCACGGTGGTGACGGCAACGCCAAGCTTCTTCGCCATTGGCCGGATGCCGCCAAAGGCGGCGACCACTTTCTCGGCGTTGTCCAGGATGATGTCGCTCATGTCCCTCGGGTCGTCTCCGCGGCGGCGCGGATCATGTTCAAAAGGTCGTCGCCGGTCGGCCGCGCCGCAACGGCCACCCTGCGCCAGACGAGCCGGCTATCCGACGTCGCCAGGGCCCCAGCCACCGCCTCGCTGAGGCAGTAGGCCACGAGATCGGCACAGTCCGATGCAAGTCCTGCCTCGCGAACGAGCGTAGCAAACGCTCCCGCCGTGCGGGGAGAGAAAAATGCCGCGCCCGCCAGTACGCCCGACCGCAGGGCGGCCCGTGCCGTACCCGGAAGGTCGTCCACAATTGCGGCACGATAAAGGACTTCTCGTCGGACGGTGAATCCGTACTGTCCCAGCAGAACGCGCAAGTCGCCGGCCCGTTCCTGCCCGGCCGGATGGAAAAGGGTTCCGTCGCGCGGCGATGCCCGTTCGCGTACGAGTTCGGCGAGGGATGCGACGTCGCCGCCGGCGCTCTCGACATTGGAAAACCCGGCCTCCTCGGCGGCACGCGCGGTCGCGTCGCCGACCGTGTAGGCCGGGAGGTCGCGCCGGTCGATCAGGCCGGCAAGCGTACGTACGCCGTTTGCGCTGGTGAACAGCAGGCCCGACACCCCGGTCATGTCCGGCGCCAGGTTTGTCGTCGGACGAATTTCGAAGATCGGCGCCACGACAGAACCGATCCCGGCCTCCGCCAGGCGCGCCGCGAAGAGGTCGGCGTCCGGCTGGGCGCGGGTCAGCAGGATGCGCAAGCGTTCAGACCTCCGCGAACAGGCTTGCTGGGGCGCGGCCGCGCAGTTCTTCCCCGGCGTCAGCGCCCATCGCCTCGGCATCGGCGAGCGGTCCGCTCCGCGACGTGCGGAAGATCGCGCTGCCGTCCGGTATGGCGACGAGGCATTGCAGCGACAGGGCGTTTTCGCCGACGGTCGCATGCGCGGCGATGGGGGTGCGGCAGGAACCGTCGAGTGCCGCCAGCGCCGCCCGTTCCGCGGCCATGGCAACGCCCGTCGTCCGGTCGTCGACGCTCGAGAGCGCCTGGCGCAGCGCGATATCGTCCGCGCGGCAGGCGACGACGACGATTCCCTGGCCTGCCGCCGGCAGGAACACCGCCGGATCCAGGGCCGTGGCGTCCGGCAGGTCCAGCCGCAGGCGATCGAGGCCCGCCATGGCGAGCAGGGTCGCATCCGCGACGCCGCCATGCAGCTTGGCGAGCCGGGTATTGATGTTTCCGCGCAGGGGCACGATCTCCAGATCCGGACGGAGGGACCGGAGTTGCGCTGTGCGGCGAACGGACCCGGTTGCGACCCGCGCGCCGTCCGGCAGTTCCGCGATAGTTCGGGCGCTGGCGCAGACAAGCGCGTCCCGGGCGTCCGCGCGCGGCAGGGTCGCAGCCAGAACGATGCCGTCCGGCAGCCAGGTCTCGACGTCCTTCAGAGAATGGACCGCAAGGTCGATCCGCTTGTCGAGCAGCGCCTGGTCGATCTCCTTGGCGAACAGACCCTTGCCGCCGATATCGTAGAGCGGCCGGTCGGTAACCTGATCGCCGGTCGTCGCGATGGGAACGATCGCCGGCTCCGGCAGCCCGGGCCAGGCGTCCTTCAGGCGGGCGATGGCGAGCGCGGTCTGGGCGCGGGCAAGGGGGCTTCCGCGGGTGCCGATACGCAGGGGCCGGTCGGGCAGGGCGACGGCCGGTTCGGGGGTGGGGCGAGGCATGGCGCGTGGTCTAACGTGCGGCGGCGGCGATGAAAAGCGGGAACGCGCGTGCGGGTTCGGGTATAGAAGGCGGTAAAAGGTCGCAGAAGATGGCACAGAAACGGCGCAAAGGCCGCAAGACGACGCGCGTATCCCGGCCGCGGGACCCAGCCTGGCGCTTCCGCCATGCCCTCGGCCATAAGGTGGCGGAGAACCCAAAGGCCTACCGCAAAACGGCAGAACGGCGCGCCGCGCGCAATGTCGAGGCAGAATCGGACGATGACTGAGACGACGCAGGCCCTGGTCTCGCCGCTGGTTCTGGGGATCGAAACGAGTTGCGACGAGACCGCCGTGGCGCTGGTCGACGGCGCCCGCCGGGTGGTGGCCGAACGCGTCCTGTCGCAGATCGCCGAACACCGCCCTTACGAGGGCGTGGTGCCGGAGATCGCGGCTCGGTCCCATCTGCAGCATCTCGACCGGCTCATCGCCGAAACCCTGGCGGCGGGCGAGATCGCCTGGGAGGACATCGACGCGGTGGCGGCGACTGGCGGACCGGGCCTGATCGGCGGCGTCATCGTCGGCGTGATGACGGCCAAGGCGATCGCCGCCGTCCGGAACCTGCCCTTCCTTGCGATCAACCATCTGGAGGGGCATGCCCTCTCCGCCCGGCTGACCGAGGATGTGGATTTTCCCTACCTCCTGCTGCTGGTGTCGGGCGGCCACTGCCAGTTTCTGCTTGTCGAAGGCGTCGGACGCTACACGCGGCTCGGCACAACGGTCGACGACGCGGCCGGCGAGGCCTTCGACAAGGTCGCCAAAATGCTCGGCCTGGGCTATCCGGGCGGTCCCGCGGTCGAGGCCGCCGCGGCCGCCGGCGATCCGGAATGTGTCGCCCTGCCGCGGCCGATGGCGGGCCGGCCGGGCTGCGACTTTTCCTTTTCGGGCCTCAAGACCGCCGTCCGCCATGCGATCGAGAACCTCCCGCCCGGCCCTGTGACCGATCGAGACCGGGCGGACATCGCCGCCGGGTTCCAGGCGGCGGTTGCCGACGTCGTGGCGGACAGGACGGTTCATGCGATCGAGGCCTGCCGGAACAGCCTGCCGGACGGCTCGGCTCTGGTCGTCGCCGGCGGGGTCGCGGCCAACAAGGCGTTGCGCGCGCGTTTGGAAGCGACGGCCGCCGCGACGGGTCTCGTCTTCGCGGCGCCGCCGTTAAAATATTGTACGGATAACGCCGCGATGATTGCCTGGGCGGGGGTCGAGCGAATGAGTGCGGGGAATGCGGACGGGCTCGACTTCGCGCCGCGCCCGCGCTGGCCGCTGGGGGAGCCGGATCGGGTCGCCCGGGCATCGGAAGGGGGAAAAGTGCAGTCCAAGAAGACCGAACGGGTGTCCTGATGGCGGGCGCAGGAGGACAGGACGCGCCAAAACGCGTTGCGGTGATCGGCGGCGGCGCCTGGGGCACGGCGCTGGCAACGGTGGTACAGCGCGCCGGGCGTCCTGCGATGGTCTGGGCGCGGGAGCCGGAGGTCGTCGAGGCGATCAACGGCGAGAACCGGAACCCGGGCTTCCTGCCCGGCGTCGACCTCGATCCCGGTATCCGGGCCCATATCGAGATCGCCGGCGCCCTCGACGGCACGGACACCGCCCTGGTCGTCGCGCCGACCCAGCACATGCGCTCCATCGTCCAGGAGATCGGCCGTAACGTCCCGGAGAAGTTTCCGGTCGTGATCTGCTCCAAGGGCATCGAGGCGGAGACGGGTGCCCTGCCGTCGGAGATCGTGGAGGACGTCGCGCCCCATGTGCGCGTCGCTGTCCTCTCGGGTCCGACCCTGGCGGCGGAGGTCGCCCGCGGCCTGCCGACCGCCGTGACCCTGGCGGCGGAGAACCCTCTGCTCGCCGAGCGGCTGGCCCTGATCTTTGCCGGCACGGCCTTCCGGCCCTATGTCTCGCCCGATCCGGTCGGCGCGCAGATCGGCGGGGCGGTGAAGAATGTCATCGCCATCGCTTGCGGCATCACGGTCGGCCGCAAGCTGGGCGAGAATGCCCGGGCGGCGCTCATCACGCGCGGACTGGCCGAGATGGCGCGGCTGGGCGCCGCGAAGGGTGCGATGCCGGAAACGCTGATGGGGCTCTCGGGCCTGGGCGACCTGACC
>CAYGKX010000150.1:0-9069 GCA_964350225.1 uncultured Rhodospirillaceae bacterium
TCCTGGGCGGGCTCCTGAAGCCGTCGGCCGGCCGGGTCGAGGCGGTCGGCGCGCCGCCGGAAGGATGCCTCAACCCCTATACCTACATCTTCCAGGACTTCGCGCTGCTGCCCTGGCGGACGGTCGGCGGCAATGTCGGCCTGCCGCTGGAGCATCACGCCCTGACCAGGGCGGAGCGGGCGGCGCGGATCGGCCGGGCATTGTCCCTGACCGGTCTGACGGAATTCGCCGCCGCATATCCGAGGCAGCTCTCCGGCGGGATGCGCCAGCGGGTCGGCATCGCCCGGGCCATCGCGGTCGCGCCTGCGGTCCTCCTCCTCGATGAGCCCCTGTCGGCGCTCGACGCCCAGACGCGGGAACTGCTCCTCGAGGACCTGATCGACATCTGGGCGCGGGAGCACACGACCTCCGTCTACGTCACCCACAATCTCGACGAGGCGCTTCGCATCGCCGACCGTGTAGTCGTCCTGTCGCGCCGGCCGGGGCGCATCAAGGAGGTGCTGGAGATCGACCTGCCCCTCGCCGTGCGGGCCGCACCGGAGAATGCCGACCGGATGGCGGAGCTTCACGCGCGCCTCTGGTCGCTCATCCGGGACGAGGCCGCGGACGCCGACCGGGAGATGGCCGTTGCCTGATACAGGCGGAGAGACGCGTCGCCCGACGGACGCCGGCACGCATCCGGTGCCTTTCCGGGGCGGCGGCTTCCAGCCACGGCCGAAGCGCTGGGCGCCGTGGCTCGCCTTCGTCGTCATCATCGGCCTGTGGCAGATCGGCTCGTCGATCGGCTGGATCTCCGAAGTGACGATGCCGAGCCCCTGGGAGGTGATCGTCGCCCTCTACGCCCAGTTCGCGTCCGGCGCCATGATCGACCATATCGGCGCGAGCCTCTCCCGCATCGCCTGGGGCTGGAGCCTCGGGACCCTGGCCGGCCTCGTCGTCGGCGTCTCGATGGGTATCTGGTCGATCGCGCGGTCGGTCGGGCTGCCGGTCGTCTCCGCGATCTTTCCCATCCCGAAGATCGCGCTCCTGCCGCTCTTCATCATCTGGTTCGGCATCGGGGAGCCGTCGAAGGTCGCCGTCATCCTGTTCGGGGTCTTCTTCCCGACGGTGATCTCGACCTTCTCCGCCGTCGACAACGTGCCGAGGAACCTCATCCGCATGGGGCAGGGCTTCAACCTGCCCTATCGCTCGATCGTGCTGAAGATCGTCCTGCCCGGGGCGCTGCCCGGCATCCTCGCGGGCTTCCGCATCACCGCGGCCATCGCGCTCATCCTCCTGGTCGCCGCGGAGATGATCGGCGCCGAATACGGCATCGGCGCCTTCGTCCTGCAGGCCGGCAACCTGAACCAGACGGACCAGCTCATCGCAGGCGTCGTCGTTCTCTCGATCCTCGGGCTGACCGTCTCGACCGTCCTCACCCGCATCGAACGGAGGCTTCTCAGATGGCGCTGAACGTCGCCACGCGCATCGTCACCCGGCCCCGGGAGGGGCCGACGAAGATCGAGGCGGACGTCTGCGTCGTCGGCTCCGGATCGGCCGGCTTCTCGGCCGCCCTCACGGCGGCGGAGCTGGGCAAGCGGGTGGTTCTTGTCGATGCCATGCCGATGGTCGGGGGGCAGGCGGTCGGCACGCTTCTCGGCACCCTCTGCGGCTTCTATTCCAACGGCCCCGATCCCTACCGGGTGACTTACGGGACGGTCAGCGACCTGTTTCAGACCCTGGCGCGGGACAGCGTGCTGTCGCCCCGCCGGGCGCGGAACAGCGTCATCCTGCTCTACGACGACGCGGCCCTCGGCCGCTGGGTCGAGCGCTCCATCGAGAAGGCCGGCGTGACCCTGCTGCTCGGCGCCGTCCTGCGCGCGGCGGACATGGTAGACCGCCGCGTGAGCCGACTGCATGTCGCGACGCGCTGGGGAGAGGTCGAGATCGAGATATCGGCCGACGGCTTCGTCGACGCCTCCGGCGACGCGGCCCTCGCGTGGCTCGCCGGCCTGCCGGTCCGGGAGCCGGAGGCGCCGGTCTATGGCACCCAGATGGTCACCATCGAGAACATGAACGAGGCGGAACTCGGCAAGATGTCCCGCTGGGAGATGCAGGCGATCCTGGAGGAGAAGGCCGAGGACTACGGCCTCGTCCGGAAGGACGGCTTCGTCTTTGCCCTGCCGGGCCGCGGCGTCGGCATCGCCAACATGACCCATATCGAGACGCCAACGGACCCCGTCGGCGCGTCGGGCGCGGGCCTCGCCGGCAAGGAGCAGGCGGACAAGCTGCTGACCTTCCTGCGGAGCGAATTTCCGGCGGCGCTCGGCGAGGCGCGCATCCGGGCCTACGGCCTGCCCGGCATCCGCCAGACCCGCTGGATCGTCGGCGCCCACCATCTCACCCTGGAGGACGTCCGCTCCGGCGAACGGCCCGACGATGCCGTCGCCCGCTGCACCTGGCCCATCGAGCTCCACAACGAGGCGAGCGGCGTCTACTGGGAGGAGTTCGGCGACGACCATATGCATTATGTCCCGCTCCGCTGCATGACGCCGGAGGGGGCGGACAATGTCGTCGCCGCGGGCCGCTGCGCGGACGGCGATGTCGGAGCGCTGGCCTCCGTCCGGGTCATGGGCCCCTGCATGGCGATGGGGCAGGCGGCGGCCCATGCCCTGGACCTCGCCGGCAGCGGATCGGTCCATCAGCTCGACCTCGGCGCGCTCGCCGGGCGCCTGAAGGATAATCTGGAGCGGCGCGACCGGGACCCCTGGGCGCGGATCGATTAGGCCGCGGCGGCGCCGGCCTTCCGATAGAGCCAAAGATCGATAGGTGCGTCGCGCCCACGCACCGCCTGGCCGTGTAGCGGCGTCATGCCGTCGCAGAGCCGGGGCCGCTCCTCTTCGGCGAGGCTTGCCACCAGGTCGTCGCTCGCGATCAGGGCGCAGCGCTCCGTCCGGGTCATGGCCTCGAGACGTGCGGCGACATTGACCGTGTCGCCCAGGACAGCGAATTCCAGCCGACGCGTGTCACCGATATTGCCGACGACGACGGGCCCATAGTGCAGGCCGATACCGATGGCGACCGGCGGCTTGCCGGCCGCCTCCCGTTCGCCGTTCCAGGTGTCGATCTCCGCCAGCATGGCGAGCGCACAGGTCAGTGCCCGGCGTGTGTCGTCAGGGCGGGGCCGGGGCGTTCCGAAATTCACCATGATCCCGTCTCCCATGTACTTGTCGATGGTGCCGTCATGGTCGAAGACGACCTTGCCGAGGCGGGCATGGAAATCGCGCAGGAAGTCGATGGTCTCGGTCGGCGACATCATCTCCGACAGCTTGGTGAAACCGACAATGTCGACGAACAGGATTGTGACCCTCTGCTCTTCCGACGCGTCGAGAGACGCGCCGGAACGGGTGATCTCGTCGACGATGTTGGGGGAGAAATAGCGGGAGAGCGAGGACCGCGCCGCCTCCGCCGTGACCTGACGTCGCACGAGGAGGCGCGACCGCCAGACGACGACGGCGAGGATCAGGGTCACCAGGACGAGGAAGACCACCTGATTGTACCAGCGGGTGAGCGACACGAAGCTGGGATGGAGCAGGAGGTCGAAGCCTGTGCCCTCCCCGACGCCGCGATCGAGAAGGTCGCGTGAGGAAAGGGTTATCGATTCCGGCATGGAGGCGACCCAAAGAATACCCGCACTCCAACCTGCTATGGCGACGGCGCCTGTCCAGATCACCAGGTGCGGCGAGTAGGACAGGGAGATGCCGATCAGGAAAAGACCGAGATACAGGAAGTTCGGGACGCGCAAGTTGAGCTGAGCGGTCCAGCCTTCCGCGAAGATGGGAGGCGGGACGATGAGGAGATAGCAGAGCAAGAGGACGTCGAGCGTCAGGAAGGCTGCGACCGGCAGCCAGCCACGAAGCCCGAGGCGTCTGAGGAGAAAGGGCGCGGCTCCGAGGACCAGAAAGGTACCCATCGCCGCCAGGTAGAAGCCCGACCGCTCGAGCGGGATCGAGGTCGCCACCCAGACCGCGAGGAGGGCGAGCACGACGACCCGACCGTAGAAGGCATAGCGCAGACCCGCCGTTTCTTCGCGGCGGATCGCCCTGTCTATGGCGCCGTTCCCGCCGGTCCGCCCGAAAAGCGCTTTGGATGCCCGCACGCAAGGCCCTCCCTCGATCACTTATTACCTGCCCAGTGTGGCAGATAGGGGGCCGTTTCGGGTTTGAAAGGTGGCCTGGCCGCCGAGCCCTACACCTTTCGGTGAGCGCTCTCTCCGGCGAGCCCTCCGCCTTCTATTTCCGCGCCGACGGGACCTTGGGGATAACGAAACGGCGAACGTGAGAGGTGTAGCCGGGATTCGGCCGGCGACCGACGATAGCGGTCGTGCCCTTGTAGCCGAGCCGCGAGATGCCCTTGTTGCCGATCGAGAATATCTGTGGGGCCGGTACGCCGGCATTCAGATATGCCTGGGCGACGACGTCGGAATCGACATAGCCGTAGCGTGGGACGAGGCCATGGGCCTTTTTCACCGAATTGACGAAGTCCGTGAACAGGGCGGTCCCATGTTCGCCCATCCAGTCGGCCATCGCCTGGCCGCGATTCTGCGCCTCCATGATCTTGGCCGGTCCCTTCTGCAGCAAGAGAAGCGTGTCGCCCGTCTCCGTCGGAAAGCCGTGCGACCGCAGCCAGTCCAAGCTTGCCTCGCAGCCGTTCCGGCCCTTGATCATCAGGTCCCGCGGCCGTCCCGCCATGTAGACGATCACATAGCCGCGCCGATGATAGATGTTCATCATCAGGGCCGCGTCGATGCGCGGGTAGCCGGCACCGAGATCCAGGAATATCTGGTTGGTCGGGCCGTAGTCGAAGTTCACATACTCGGTCAGGACGCCGTCGATATCCGCGACAACAGCCGGTCGACCGCGCAGCCGTTGCGCGTCCTCGGCGCTGACTGTCCTGCAGGCATAGCTCGTCTCGGCGACGGCGGCCGGCGCCGTCAGTGCGCCAGCCGTCAGCACGGTACCCGTCAGGCCTGCAGCGACGGCGAAGCGGCGGATGCTCTGTTTCGATCCCATGTGTCCCCTCTATGTCCCCGCGGCTATTTCGCCGCGTCCTTTTTCGCTGGCGTGATGAGGAAATTCTGGATCATGCCGGTCTCCTCATGGGCGAGGAAATGGCAGTGAAAGACTGTCTTGCCGACATAGTCGGCGTAAAGCCGGACCCAGATGCGCAGGTAACCGTTCGGCGGGATGATGATCGAATCCCGCCACATCCCCGGATAGTCCAGCCGGTGCATCGCCTCGACCCGCGCCTTGACGTCCGCCATTTCCTCCGGCGGGACCAGCTTGGGGTCGGGCTCGAAGGCGCAATAGGCTTCCTTGACCAGGAACGGGTTTACGTGGATGTGCAGCGGGTGGGTCGCGGAATTCGGATTGGTGACGATCCATTCCTCAACCTGGCCCTGGGGCAGGGAGAAGGCGACCTTCTGCGGATCGTAGGAGACGTCGTTGATCCGGAACTGGGGGAAGGGCAGGACGCAGGTGTTGCCGTCGAGGTCGAAGACGAAATGCCGGCGGCGGACGATGTCCTTCTCGGTGATCCGCTCGGCCGGCGGTATGCCGGAGGTGAAGCGCATCTCCTCGATCGGCGTCTGTTTCGGCGCAGCTTCGTCCGTCACCCGGATCGTCGCCAGGATGTAGTCGCGCGGCCCGGTCCCGAAGAACTGGATATGGTTCAGCTTGTCGCTGAGGACGTAGTACTCCCCCGGCTCGTCGATCTGCAGCAGGAGATCGTGCCGCTCTCCGCCGGCGCACACCATGGATGTCTGCCGAACCGGCTTTTCGTAGGCGATGCCGTCCGAGGCCACGATGTAGAAGGGCTTGTTCTCGCTCTCGGGGCTGGCGCGGGAGACGGTCTTCGGGTCGCCCTCCTTCTTCTTCACAATGCGGAAAGCCGAGAGGTTCTCAACCGTTGCCGTCAGGTGACGCAGCCTCACGATTTCGTTCCGCTTGATCGTGAAGGTCGGGCGATAGCGGCCGGTCACCAGGAAGGTGACGTCGACAGAATTGTTCTGGTTGTCCAGAAAACGGCCGACCTTGGCGACGCCGCTGACCTCGCCCTTGGGATAGCGTTCGATCCGGACGTGCGGGTCATGCACCGCAAAGGGAAAGTCGCGCTCGACGCCGAAGGCTTCGAGTTCCTTGTCGAAGGTGCCGCGGACGATGAGCAGGCCCGCCATGCCGCCCCAGGCCTGGATGGCGACGGAATTGTGGCGGTGCGGATGATACCAGTAGGTGCCGGCAGGCTGGTCCTCCGGGATCTTGAACTTGTAGGTGTAGCTCTTGCCCGGCCGGACCGTGAGGTAGTCCGATTTCGGATCCGACGTGCCCATCGGCTCGAACAGGTGCGGGACGACCTGCAGGCCGTGCAGGTGGAGATTGGTCAGGTTGTAGTTCTTCGGAACGTTGACTTCTTCGATCTTGAAGTCCGCCAAGCGGGTATCCGGTCCGCAATTGCCGAAGAAGGGGAACTGGAGGGGCGCCTGATTGTGGAGGAACGCGCTCGGGCCCTTCTTCCGGTCCAGGATGGGATACCAGTCCTCCGGCTTCGGTTCCGGCGGACCGTAGTTCTTGTAGTCACCTTCCTCGAACAACTGGTTGGTGACCGTGACGTTGAAGTCCTGCCCCGGTTCAAGGACGATCACCGGCCCCAGCATGTCGTCCAGGCCTTCCTTCGTGCCCCATGTACGGGTCAGGAACTTGAACCGGCCCGTACGGACATTCTCCTCGTTGCCGGGGGCGGGCTTGCCATCCTTGTCGACCCCATATTCCAGATCGACGTCGTAGGTGCCGAAACGGGCCACCAGGGTCATTTCCGTCCCGGTCAGAACCGGCAGGGCCTGAAGGGCCTGGATGTTCGTCGTGGGTTTGGGCGGCGTCGCCTGCGCCCGGGCAAGACCGGCCGTCGCGACGGCCGCCGCGCCGCCGGTCAGGAGTTTGAGTGACGTTCTCCGTGAGATGTTCATGACCGCCCCGTCTGTCCAAGCCGGAGATCATTCCACCATCCGGAGGGTTAACAAGCCTTGAGGCTTGTTCCTTGTATCAAAGGCGCCGGGTCAGGACGACAGTTCCTCCTGAACCTTGGGGCCGAAGCCGACATGAAGATGGCGGCCGACCTCGATGACCGGTCGCTTGACCAGGGTGGGATTGGCGAGCATCAGGCGGCGGGCCGCCGCTTCGTCGACGTCCGACTTGTCCGCGTCGTCGAGCCCGCGCCAGGTGGTCGATTTCCGGTTCAGAAGGGTTTCCCAGCCGACACGGGCGATCCAGCGGTCGAGCGCCTGCCTGTCCAGACCGTCAGCCCTCACGTCGTGGAAGCTGAATTCGATTCCTTCGGATTCCAGCCACTTTGTTGCCTTGCGGCAGCTGTCGCAGTTCTTCAGCCCGAAAACCAGGACCGCTTCCTTCTTTTCCTGCTCGGCCATGTGCCGACCTCCCGTCGATCGCTTCCCCTGAGTAACGAGCGGCGGCCTCGAACGTTGCGTCAATAAAGCACACTGGCTAGCGCGGACCCGTTGAGGGCATAGTTAGGCACCAGGTCAACAGGCGTCCAGCGATGTTCGAAGACACAATTCTGCTATCGCGGATCCAGTTCGGGTTCACGGTCGGTTTCCACATTCTTTTTCCGACCCTGACCATCGGTCTGGGCGCTTTCCTCGGCTTCGTCGAGGCGATGTGGCTCATTACCAAAAAGGACGTCTACCTCCGGCTCTACCGGTTCTGGGTCAAGATATTCGCCCTCGCCTTCGGCATGGGCGTCGTCTCCGGCCTCGTGCTTTCCTATCAGTTCGGCACCAATTTCAGCCGCTTCTCGGACGTGACCGGCCATGTCATGGGGCCGCTTCTCAGCGTGGAGGTGCTGACAGCCTTCTTCGTCGAGGCCGGGTTTATCGGCGTCATGCTGTTCGGCTGGAACAAGGTCGGGCCCAGGTTGCATTTCGTGGCGACCCTCCTCGTCGTTCTCGGCACGACCAACTCCGCCTTCTGGATCCTTGCCGCCAACAGCTGGATGCAGACGCCGGCGGGGACGGAGCTGCGCGACGGCTTGTTCTACGTGAAGGACTGGTGGGCGGTGATCTTCAACCCGTCCTTTCCCTACCGTCTCTTCCACATGGTCTTCGCCTCCTACCTGACGACGGCTTTCGTCGTGGCGGGGGTCAGCGGCTGGTACCTCCTCAAACGCCAGCACGAGGAAGTGGCCCGGAAGGGCTTCGCGCTCGGCCTGATGATGGCGACGATCCTCGCGCCCGTTCAGGCCTTTGTCGGCGACGAGGCCGGACGGAACGTGGCGGAGCATCAGCCGATGAAGGTCGCGGCGATGGAAGGCCTCTGGAAGACGGCCAAGGGTATCCCGCTGATCATCTTTGCGATCCCGGACCAGGAGAACCAGAGGAACCTGTTCGAGATCAGCATTCCGAAACTGTCGAGCCTCATCGTCACCCACAAATGGAACGGCGAAGTGAAGGGCCTGAACGAGGTCAAGCGGGCGGATCAGCCGCCGGTGCTGCCCGTCTTCTTCGGCTTCCGCATCATGGTCGGGATCGGAATTTTCTTCATCTTCGTCGCCGGCTATCACGTCGTTCAGCGGATGCGCAAACGGCTCTATGACAGCCGCTGGCTGATGCGGATGACGGTGTTCTGCGTGCCGCTCGGCTTCATCGCGACCTGGGCCGGCTGGATCGTCGCGGAGACGGGCCGCCAGCCCTGGACCGTCTACGGCCTGTTACGTACCGAGGACAGCATCTCGCCGGTGACGGTCGGCGAGGTGGCAACCTCGCTGATCCTGTTCGTGCTGGTCTACGGCATCCTCTTCGTCGCCTATCTCATGTATCTCGGGCGCCTGATCCGGCGGGGGCCGGAGCCCGTCGCGACCGCACCCGAACCGACGCCCGAGGCAATGCAGGGCGCGCGGCCCTCCTCGGTCGTGCCCAGGGGAGACGCGATATGATCGATCTGCCGCTTCTGGCCGCCGGGATCATCGCCCTCGGCGTCATCAGCTATATCGTCCTGGACGGCTTCGACCTCTGCATCGGCA